>JBHRQF010000010.1:0-12818 GCA_042645325.1 Campylobacter sp.
CTTTGAAAATTCTTTTTATCGTTAATCAAAAAACTCATCGACAACCGCACTTAAAACATATGACTTCTAGTATATTACAAAATTTGGCCTCGGCGAGTTTTTAAGGCATTAATCACTAAGCATCAAACTCAAATTTTACCGCCAGCTCGCCGCGACTTAAAACTACACCAAATTTACACGATGCCCAAAACCGTACTTAACATCGACGAATTTTTATTTTGTAAAGATTGCTGTTTTTCTAGCAAGGAGTTGCTTTGCAAACTAGCTCGTAGCTCCTTTTCGTATTTGGTCAAAAGATCGTCCAGTACGGTTTCAAGCTCATCTCTTAGGCTTTTTTTCATATCGGCATTTAGCCCTAGAGCCTCCATCAGCTCCTCTTTTTTGATGCTTAGCTTTTCCTGGATTTTTTGTTCGTTCATCTGCGATAAAAATCCTGCCGCGCCAAGTTGCGTAAGAGTCTTTTTAAAACCTTCCACATCAGGCTCTTTGGCGGTTTTTATCGGCTCAACTGCTTTTTTGAGCTCTTTTTCAAAGTCGACGCCTTTTACCGCCTTTGCAGTCTTTTCTATGGCTTTTTGCGCAAGCTCGGCCAAAATCTTTTGGATAAATTTTTGCTCTTCGATCGTCATTTTGCATCCTTTATAAAAGATATGCTATCGCAAGCAAATTTTATTCCTTAGCTTTCTCGGCAATAAATTTAGCAAATTTTTCACTATCGTTTGGACAGCCCACGACGTCGTAAAAATCAAATCTTAGCTCGTCTGCGATATGACGAAATTCATTTGAAAGCTCAAAAACGGTTTCGGAGTTATCGATACAAAACGAGATTGGATAAACGAGCGCTTTTTTATCTTTTATTTCGGCTAGCGCTTGATTTAGCGAGGGTTCGAGCCATTTTACAGGCCCTAACTTCGACTGGTATGCGAGCAAAATTTGATTAAATTTAACCCCTCGCTTCTCCAAAATTTCGGTTAAAATTTGAACGTGCCGCTTGACGTGCTCCTCATAAATATCGCCCGCGTCGATCATCTTTTGCGGCAAAGAGTGGGCTGAAAATACCAGCGTTATCTCGCCTGAGTTTAGATTACTCGCAGCCTTTTCGATGTCATCCGCGACGACCCCATTATATCTCTCATCCTCAAAAAACGGCTCGATGATTTTTACTTTCGCCTTTAAATTTAGCTCGGCTCGCGCCTTTTCAAAGTCGCTTATACTAGACGTTACGGTCGTAAACGAATGGTGCGGATAGAGAGGAAAAACGACGATCTCCGAAGCCTCCGTAAACTCAGCCAAAACATCCTTCGCAAAAGGCGGTGTGTAGTTCATAGCAAAAGCTACTGCCGTATCATCGTCTAAAAAATGCGAAATTTTATCGCATAGTCTCGCCGTAAGCTCGCAGATAGGCGATTTGCCGCCGATTTGGCGGTAGTTATTTTGCGCGGTTTTTAGGCGAGATTTGGTTATCATAAACGCCACGAATTTACGCAAAAGCGGGCTTTTTATACCCAAGATATACGGGTCGTTAAACATATTTTTTAAAAATACCTCAACCTCGCTAAGGTCGTTTGGTCCGCCCATATTTAGCAGTAAAATAAGTCTCATTCGCAAACCTCCTGAGCCTTTAGCGCGTCTTCGAGCGTACTTAGATCGCTTTTTGCGCCACAACATGCCTGATAAAACTCGTTTAGTAGCGCTTTAATCGGCGAAACGTCGCCGTAAACTTTCAAATTTTGCTGCCCGTCAAGCGTGTATTTGTTTAGCTTAAGGCCCAGCATATCACCAAAATACACGCCCCCATTCGCGGCAAATTCGATCGTAAACCGTTCTGCTTTAAAGCGCTTTGAGTTGTGGATACTAGCTAGCGTCTGGTTTTTAAATTTAAGCTGGAAAAGCGAGTCGGTTTCGCTTCTTTTATCGTCGTTTTGGATTGAAACTTTATTGCTAAAGATTATCTCGCTACCCGTTATAAACCTTGCAACATCGATGTTTTGTAAAATTTCAAGCTGCAAATTTACGCCCCTACTAAACCCTCGAGCGATATTTATCGAAAAAATATCTTTTTCTTTGGCGAGTTCTTTTTTTATAGAGGCGATAACGGGATTAAATCTATCTATAAAAGCCACATAAGCGCCTATATTTTGGGATTTAAAGCAGTATTTTAGCTCTCTTATCTCGCCTGATTTGCAAAGCCAAGGATCAAGCATGATAAATTTTATAAAATTTAGGCTTTTAGGTATCAAATTTAGATATTTATGCGTATCAGTTACAATGAGAGCGTCGATCCGTACGGAGTCCAAAAGATCGTTTATATTATCGTAAAAAGGAATCCGTCCGCAAATTTCGCTATTTTTAACGCCGTCAAAAATCGCCGCCAGCTCGAAGTGTTCGGAGCGACGAAGCTCGTTATAGTAGTGCTTCGCGTCGTTTCCAAATCCTATTATCGCAACTCGTTTTTTCATAATCTTTTTTCCAAAATTTAATGTTTTTTAGGCAATTATAGTCAAAAATAGTAATTAAACGGATAATGCGAGCGATTTTTAAATTTTACCGACGCCTTTTTATAGCGGGCCTCAAACAAGTTTTATTAAATTTATGCTAAAATCAGCCCTATTTTAAAACTTTAATCAGGAATAAAACGATGGATATTAGAGAGGCTTATTTAAATTTTTTCGCAAGCAAAGGTCATGAGATCATTCCGTCAGCGCCGCTAGTGCCAAATGACGCTACGCTGCTTTTTACAAACGCGGGCATGGTGCCGTTTAAGAGCATTTTTACTGGCGAAGTGCCGCGCCCTACTCCGCCTATCCGCACGAGCTGCCAGACCTGCATCCGCGCAGGCGGCAAGCACAACGACCTAGACAACGTCGGCTACACCGCCCGCCACCACACGTTTTTTGAGATGCTGGGAAATTTTAGCTTCGGCGAATACTTTAAAAAAGACGCGATCGCGTACGCGTGGGAGTTCGTCACGCAGGTGCTAAAACTACCAAAAGACCGCCTCTACGTGACCGTCCATGAGAGCGACGACGAGGCGTTTGCGCTATGGGAGCAGCATATAGCAAAGGAACGCATTTATAGATTCGGCGATCACGATAACTTCTGGCAGATGGGAGATACCGGACCTTGCGGACCGTGCTCGGAGATATTCTACGACCAGGGCGGCGAGCACTTTAACACGCCTGAAGACTACATGGGCGGCGACGGCGATAGATTTCTTGAAATTTGGAACCTAGTTTTCATGCAGTACGAGCGCAGTAGCGACGGCAAGCTAACTCCGCTGCCAAAACCGAGCATCGACACGGGCATGGGTCTTGAGCGCGTCACGGCGATAATGGAAGGCAAATTTAGCAACTACGACAGCTCGCTTTTTATGCCACTTATAAACGAAGTAGCGGCGCTTTGCGGCAAGCCGTACGCGTATGAGAGCGGCGCTAGCTACCGCGTCATCAGCGATCACATCCGCTCTGTGACTTTCCTGCTAGCCCAGGGCACGACGTTTGACAAAGAGGGCCGCGGCTACGTGCTTCGCCGTATCCTTCGCCGCGCGATCAGACACGGATATTTGCTAGGTATAAAAGAGCCCTTTATGTACCGCCTCGTCGATAAAGTCTGCGAGCTAATGGGCGGCCACTACGCCTATCTAAACGAGAAAAAAGCGGCGGTAAAAGAGCAAATCAGGCTCGAAGAAGAGAGATTTTTAGCCACGATAGCAAGCGGGCTCGAGCTTTTTGAGAGCGAGCTAGCGCGCACGAAAGATATTTTTAGCGGCGAGGCTGCGTTTAAGCTTTACGATACTTTCGGATTTCCGCTAGATCTTACCGCCGACATGCTACGCGAAAAAGGGCTCAAAGTCGACGAAGCTAAATTTGACGAACTAATGAGCAAGCAAAAAGCGCGCGCTAAAGCTGCTTGGAAAGGTAGCGGTGATAGGAGCGCGAAGGGCGATTTTAAGGCACTTTTAGAAAAATTCGGCGAAAATAAATTTAGCGGCTACGAGGAGCTTGAGCGCACAAGCAAGGTTTTGGCGCTGCTTGACGAGGACTTTAAAGAAACGCAAATTTTAAAAGCAGGCGAGCAAGGCTGGGCGATGTTTGACGTGACGCCTTTTTACGCGCAAAGCGGCGGACAAGCGGGCGATAGCGGCGAGATCGTAGGCGCGGCCGACGTGCTAGATACGCAGAAGTTTTTCGGGCTAAATTTATCAAACGTCGCAGTTAAAAAAGAGCTTAAAATCGGTGACGCCGTAAAACTAAAAGTAAGTGAGCAAAGAGCCGAGATCGCGCGCCACCACAGCGCCACGCACCTACTCCATGCCGCGCTTAGAAGTGTTCTGGGAACGCATATCGCGCAGGCTGGATCTAGCGTCGAAGCAAACAGACTCAGGTTTGACTTCTCGCATCCAAAAGCCGTAACGGCAGAGGAGCTAACGAAGATCGAAAATTTTGTCAATAGCGCAATCGCCGAAAGTATCGCGGCAAAAACAGAGATAATGGACATCGAGGAAGCCAAAAACAGTGGCGCGATCGCATTATTTGGCGAAAAATACGCCGACAAGGTACGCGTGCTAAGCTTCGGCGAGATTAGCAAGGAGCTTTGCGGCGGTACGCACGTGAGCAATTTAAGCCAAATCGGAGCGTTTTTCATCACAAAAGAAGGCGGCGTGAGTGCGGGCGTGCGCAGGATCGAGGCCGTGTGCTCTAAAGCTGCGTTAAATCTAGCAAAAGCCTGGCGCGGCGAGATCGAGGAGCTAAAAACCGAGCTAAAAAGCGCTGAGCCTATGAATGCGGTAAAAAAACTAAGAGCCGAGATAAAAAGCCTAAAAGATAAAACCAAGCAGGCCAAAGACGCGCACGCGCTAGCCGTAGTAAACGTAAACGAGACCAAGCTTTGCGTCGCAGTGATTGACGGCGGCGACATAAAGGCGACGATAGACGAGTTTAAAAACGAGAACGAAAAGGCGGCGATCCTACTAGTGCAAGTAAACGAAGAGGGCAAAATCGCTCTGGCTGCAGGCGTGAAAAATGCGGCTTTGAAAGCGGGCGAGTGGGTCAAATTTGCGGCTCAAATTTTAGGCGGAAACGGCGGCGGTAAGGATGATTTCGCCACTGCAGGCGGTAAAAACGTACTAGCGATCGAGGATGCGGTTAGGCAGGCGTTTGAGTTTGCTAAAACGAGGCTTGAAAAATAATCTCGCGTCGGTCAAATTTAAGAAAACAGCTTAAATGTGACCGCGGTTTTGCGGCGTAAAATTTGAGCAAATTTTTACAAAACCAAATTTGACGCCGCAAAGCAAATCCAAAATTTGCGTTTTACGAGCCGAGATAAAATTTAAAGGAAAATATAAGTTTATGAGTTTATTTTATTCGCGCATTTTGGCGCCGAGTTTTACCGTCGTCCAAGTAACTTTAGCGCGAGAAAATTTAAGATCAAAGGGGACAAATGCCCGAATTTAACATAGCTTTTGCAAAGATTAGCAGCGCCCTACCCTTTATCCACATCCTCTCCGTGGTTGTTTTTATCGGATTTCAAGCAAATTTTTTACTCATCGCTAAATTTTTTATGAAAAATATCGAAGGCGACACGCAAAAATACCAAACAATAATCTCCATGCTAAAGCGCCTTGGCTGCGCGATCTACGGCTCGATCGCCGTCATGGGCGTAACCGGCGCGATACTAGCCAAACAAAATGCTATCAAAAACGCCGATCCGATGCTAAACACGATTTTAACGACGAAATGGGCGATCTGGGGATTTTTATTTTTAAACGTTATTTACGTCACATACCGCCTAAACAAAGCCTCAAAATCTCTGCAAAATAGCGAATACATCGAGCTTCACGAGAACCTCATAGTTACGATTTATTATTTCATCCCGCTAAACGTCGCGTTTGCGCTGCTGGCGGCGTATCTTGGCGTATCTTATAGGGAGTTTTGATGATTATTTTGGCTTCGAGCTCGGTTACGAGAGCTAAGGTTTTGCGAGATCACGGCGTTAAATTTGAGCAGGTTTGCTTCGACTACGACGAGGGCGGCGTAGATAAAAATTTGCCACCGCACGTTTACGTTCAAAAGATCGTCGCGGCAAAAAAGGAGCAATTTTTAAAGGCGAATGAAAATACAAAAAACGTCGTTTTTGCCGATAGCGTCGTCGTATGTGGCGGTAAAATTTTAGGTAAAGCAAAGGACGAAAAAGAGGCGCTAAAAATGCTACAAATGCAAAGCGGCAACGTCGCCAGGATCGTAACTGCGATGATATTTTTGGGCGAGAAATTCGAGCTTTTTAACGTCAGCTTTGCGGAGTATAAATTTGCTAAATTTGACGAAGCCGACCTACAAAACTACCTATCGAGCGATCTTTGGCAGGGCAAGGCCGGAGCCATGACGATAGAAAATTTCAACAAAAAATACATACTAAGCCAAAACGGCGAAACTAGCACCGCAATGGGGCTAAACGTGAAAATTTTAAAGGCCTTTTTATGAGAATTTTAGCTTCGATTTTGTTTATTATCTTTGTTTCGCTGAGCGCGGCGTTTGTTTATCTTTATTCGCAAGTCACCTTTGACGCGTCAAACATCATCGACTTCAAGCCAAAGCTCACGACTCAAATTTACGATAGAAACGGCGAGCTCATCGCAAATATCTTTGACGAAAACAGGATCTACGTCAAGTACGAGGACATCCCTCCGCGCGTCATCGAGGCGCTAGTAGCTATCGAGGATACGAGCTTTTTTGAACACGGCGGCGTAAACCCCGAGGCCATCACGCGAGCTATCGTTAAGGACATAAAGGCGGGCAAACTAGTCGAGGGCGCGAGCACGCTCACGCAGCAGCTCGTTAAAAACATGGTGCTAACCAGAGAAAAAAAGCTAACTCGCAAGGTCAAAGAGATGATCATCTCGATGAAGCTGGAAAACGAGCTAAGCAAAGAGCAAATCCTAGAGCGCTACCTAAACCACGTCTATCTCGGACACGGCTACCACGGCATCAAGACCGCGGCGAAGGGGTACTTTAGAAAGGAGCTTAACGAGCTCACGCTAAAAGAGATCGCTATCCTAGTAGGACTGCCAAAAGCTCCTAGCACCTACGATCCAACTCGCCACCTCGATCTGTCGCTAAGCCGCGCAAACAACGTAATCTCAAGGATGAACGCGCTAGGCTGGATCAGCGACGCCGAGTACAAAGCCGCGCTAGTCGAGCAACCTGTAGTCTTTGACGACACGCTCACGCAAAACAAAGCCCCGTATATCGTGGACGAGGTGCTAAAAGAGGCCTCCAAGCGCTTTGAAGATATCAAAACGGGCGGCTACATCATCGAAACAAACGTCGATCTAAAAGTACAACAAATGGCGTCCGAGGCGCTCAAATACGGCTATAACGAGATCCTAAAACGAAACAAAGACGCAAACGCTAGCATCCTAAACGGCGCTATCGTCGTCACTCTACCAAAAACGGGCGAGGTGCTCGCGCTAGTGGGCGGCGTGGACTACGCCAAAAGCAGCTACAACCGCGCCACGCAGAGCACCCGTCAGCCGGGATCTAGCTTTAAGCCTTTTATCTACCAGATCGCCCTAGACATGGGCTACTCGCCGATGAGCAAGGCAGCCGATATCTCAAGAGTCTTTAACGAAGGCAGCCAGTACGAGTGGCGTCCGAAAAACTATAGCGGCGGCTTCCAGGGCTATATCACGCTACGAGAGGCTCTGCGTCAGTCGCGCAACCTCGCCACGATAAATTTACTCGACGAGATCGGGCTTGATACGGCGTATAAAAAGCTAACCGAGATGGGCTTTAAAAACATCCCTAAAAACCTCTCCATCGCGCTTGGCAGCTTCGGTATCTCGCCGTTAGAGTTTGCCAAATTTTACTCGATGTTTCCAAACGGCGGAGAGATCGTGGAGCCAAGCCTGATAAAACGCATCATAAACTATCAAAATTTAGAAGCGGTTTTCGAGCCTGAGCGGACGTTCGTCACCGAGCCCGAGCAGGCCTATCTGATGACCGATATGATGAAAACAGTCGTGGAGCGCGGCACGGGACAAAGCGCGAGGCTAAACGGCGTGCAAGTCGCAGGCAAGACCGGCACGACAAATAATAACATCGACGCGTGGTTTTGCGGATTTACGCCCGAAGTAGAGGTGGTCGTGTGGTACGGCAACGACGACAACACGCCGATGCGAAAGGTCGAGGGCGGCGGACGCACGGCAGCTCCGGTATTTAAGAAATTTATGGAAAGCTATATGAAGGAGTATCCGCTAAAACAAAAAACCTTCATCGAGCCGGAGGGTGTCTTTCACACTGCGTACGAGGGTCTGATCGAGGTCTATACAAAGATCTCGCCAGTACCGAAACAAGACGCGCAAGATACGCTAATCAAACAAGACGACGAGGGGCTGATTTTTTAAATTTGCCCCAAAAAGCCGGCTAAATTTGAAAGCCTTACCGCGTAAATTTAGCCGTCGTTTCGTCAAATTTAAACCTACTTGCTAATCCGCTTTTACTCTTACTTCAAATTTACGGTCAAATTTGATCTCGCACGGTTAAAATTCAAATTTTAAAGCGGTTTTAAATTTGCTTGTTAATTCTAGTCTCATCAAATTTAATCTTGCCCGCAAACCCAAAATCAAAGACGCAGTAAAATTTGAAGCCAAATTTAAATGAGCTAAATTTTACAAAACCGATCAAATTTATCTTGCACGGTAAATTTAACCAAGCCTCCAAAGCAAACCGTGTCCGTGCCGCTTAAATTTACCACCGCGCCAAGCGCAAAAACCGTATCAAACGTAGCTCAAATTTTAAATTACGCTTCATCTTTCGGGATATACGTACTTCGGTTAAGCAGATAGCACGCCGCAAAGATAACCAGACAAGCCGACAATACGTTTGAACCGCCCAAAAGCAAGCTCACCGTTTTTTCGTTATTTCTAGCGATCAGAGCCGCTATCATGAGCACAAGCGGATACAAGATCAAAGCAATGCTAGCTAAATTTTCAACCGTAAAAATCATCAAGCAAAGTCGCTGATTTTTTATGAAAAATTTGCTGTATTTTTTCGTCGGGTAGCTTTTTAGGTAAATTTTTGTGAAAAAATACGGCAAAATCAGTATCGCAGCAAGAGAAACGAGCCCGTATAGAACATTGCCTAAAAAATATGCAAAATAAGAGACCATAAACCCAAACCCGATAAATGCCATACTAGCGCGCCTGATAAGCCTATGCACGTCGTAACGGTTTTTTAGGTCCCAGGGTATTTGGTCAAATTCTGCATCCAGATCATTTAGCTCGCCGAGTCTTTCCTCTACTGATTTCGCGCCTTGAGCTAGACCGGACTCCCTGCGCAGATCTGCACCCTCAGGCGCGGGCTCATATGAGCTTTTATTGCGAGAGTAGCATATTGCAAAAACAAGCAAGCAAATCGGAGCTACGGCAAAGCCGTACAAAAATCCATAAGCGGCATATCCGCCACCGCTATCCTTCACGAAAAACGACCCGATAATAAGTAAAATCGGATACGAAATCAAAACTATGCTGGCAAAATTTTCAATCCTAAAAGCCAGGAAGCTATCCCACTGATCCCTCACGAAAAGATAGCTGTATCGCTTGGTTTTATCTCGTTTTAAAACATAAATCGTCCAGAAAATAGGCGCAACTATCTTCACAGCGCCCCGAATATAGCTAAAAAAATCAGGTGGCAATTCTATGCCGTTGTTTACAAAAAATGATTTCAAATACGGCGCCAACATCGCAAAAAGATAAAAAAAGACAAACGTCGACGACCAGTACGTCATAGTCGCCCGCCTGATAAACCTATGCCTATCGTACTGCCTTTTTGCATCCTCAGAGATTTCGGCAAATTTTTCGTCCAGCTCTTTCATCTCGGCTTGAAATTTTACGTTCACGGCCAGCTCCTTTTACAAGCGCTTATTTTAGAAATTATATCAAATTTGACGTAGTAAAGCGCCTAAATTTGGGGATTAAATTTGATAGCAAAAACGTAGCTACGTTTTGAAAATTTTACGTTTTACCGCCGCTTGGCAAATTTAATCAAGCAATGACAAAGAAAATCAACTTAAATTTGACCCGTTTGCCGTAAAATATCTGCGGATAAAAAGATAGCGCCGCGTTCCGCACGAGCTAAGGCCTAGCGCAATGGTTAAAAGCGCACCGCCTATTTACGGCGATCAGACTCAAATTTAGCCCAAGCTTTCGGGCTAAATTTGAGCGGGTTTAAAGAGCAAAAAGATAAACTACTCCACGAGCTTCATCTGCTCGGCGCAGATGGCCTTCCAAGAGCTTTGCAGATTTGAGCCGACGCACTCCTGCAGATACGGCTTTGCTTCGCTTTCGCGTTTTAGCTTGATGTAGATTTCCGAGATCTGAGCTAGCGCGCGCAGCCTGTTTTCGGGATCTAGGCGCGTGTCTACGAGCTCCTGCGCAGCTTGCAAAGCCTCGCCGAGTCTATCCAGCTTGCTTAGCGAGCCGATGTACTCAAAGTCGATTTTTGGGCTAAAGGTGGCGATATGCAGGCGCTTTTGTAGGTCGATCGCCTTTTTGGCGTAAACCGACGCGTTTAAAAAGTCGTTCGCGCCGTACGTCGCCTCAGCCATGCGGTCGTAGAGCTCGATGACCTTAAAGTCGTTTTTGCGTAGCGTCTCGACGGCCGTTATCGTCGCGGCGGCGTCGGTGAGCCTGCCTAGCCCCATCAGCGCCTCAAATCTATAAAAAAGCACGGGCGAGACATCGGCGTACTCCTGCCTAGACGCGATAGCCAGCGCCTCGTCGGCTACGCGCAAGGCGTCGTTATACTTCTGCGTCTTTATCAAAACGGAGGCTAGTTTGATGAGCCACTCCACGCGGTCGAGCATGTCGGGCGCAAGGATATTTTGCGAGGCGAGATCGTGCGCGGCGGCAAAACGAGAGAGGCGCATATAGCAGTCAAAGAGCTTAAATTTAGCCCCGATTTTTTCGCCTACGCCGTAGTTTTCGGTCAAATTTACAGCCGTAACGCAGTCGTTTTGACGAATGGCTTCACTCGCTAAATTTAGCGCCGCCTGATCCAAGACCGCGCTAGCGTCCGTATCGTTTAGATCGTGCACGGCCTGGGTATAGCGCAGGACGGAGTCAAATTTACGCTCTTTTAGATAGAGCGCGACCTGCTCTTTTAGCGCCTTGGCGCCGACGTCCGTTTTGCCGTATTTTTCGATGAGCGCGTCGTAGTGATCGTGCAGCTTGGTCGCGTTGCTCTCGTCGTTTCTAGCGAAAAATAGCTTATCTAGCGCATTTTGCACGATGGCGGCATACTGCCCGTCCGCAAACTCGCTTTGGTATCTTTTTAGGTATTCGTAGGCTTTTTGCGTGTCCGGCGTGCCTGTTAGCGCGATGCCTAGATTTTTTAGCACGGTTTCGTAGTCATCGTCGTTTTTATTTAGGCGAGCGAGTAAAATTTCATAAATTCTCGCTGCGATATCATCCATATTTTTCTCGTGAAATACCCCAGCTAGCGTCGTTAGCTTGGACGCGTCGTTTAGCAGGTACTCTTGATTTCTGTTTAAAATTTTGAGCATAAAGTCCTTGGCGCGGTCAAATTTCGCCTTGTCGATACTGCCCTGCACGAGGCTAAGGGCCGCGCGACTAGCGACATCTAGCGTCTGTGCCGAGTATAGCACGTCCTCGTACATCTTTACCGCCTCGTCCTGCCTGCCCGTGACATAGAGCCTGTCGGCAAACCCAAGGACTGCTAGCTTGGTAAAATTTGAGTTTGGATGCTCGTTCATGAGGATGTCTAGCGTATAGTTCGCGTCGCTAACGAGCTCCTGCCTGAGGTAGGCTTTGGTCACTAGATAGAGCACCTCGGGATAGTTTTCGTCCGACACGAACCGCCTCATCCACGCGCGCCCCTCGCTCGCGACATCCGCCGCACCGAGCCCTTCGAAGCTATTTTGCGAGTCTAAAATTTTATCCAAAGTGCGCAGCCTATATAGCAAAAACTCGCTGGCAAAGATGCTGTTTGGGTAGCGCCTTAGCGCCGTCTGGATCGTGGCTATCGTATCGTCGTAGCGCTTGGCGTCGTAGCTTTTTTTCACATCTAGGTACATGTTTATATCGTTGCTATCGCCGCTTTCTATCGGGGCTTTGTTTAGATCGAGCGGTCCGACGCTAGGCGCGGTCATCTGCTCAAATATCGGGGCGAAATTTATCCCCGCGTTTGTTTGTTTTTTAAATTCGCTCAAATTTTGATCTATCACGATAGCGTGGCGTTTGGCTGCGCCGCCGTTTTTACTAAACGGCACTGCGGACGCGCCGTAAAGAGGCTCGCTAGACGAGATCAGGCGAGAGCTCGCGCGCGGCACGACATAGACGCGCATACCGCCCTTTTCCTCGCGAAATCTAACTTCAGCCAGGGCCAAAATTTTATCATCTACCTTCGGCAGTGCGCCGCCGGCAACGTCGCAAAAATAAAGCTTGCGGTCGTAGGCGAGGATCTCCTCTTTGCAGACGAATTCCTTCTCGTCGCTGATGTTTATCACGGTGTATGGCCTGCCGTCCTCTGCGCCCGAATTTACGCTCAGGCTAAAAGAAAACGCCAAAATCGGTAAAAAAAGTAAAAAATATTTTCTCATGCAGCCATTATACCCTTTTTCGTTTAAAAAGCGCTATAAAAGCGAATATTACGCGCTTTTGAAGCGATTTTTTTACTAAATTTCGCGCATTTGGATAAAATTTTATTTAGCCTAAATTTAACTTTGCTATAGCAAGAAGTTTTGATTTTAAGGCGGCGCGGTTGCGGATAAATTTAATCGCCTCACGCCAAAAACTCCGCCCG
>JBHRQF010000011.1:0-12745 GCA_042645325.1 Campylobacter sp.
GATATAATTTCATATCAAATATTATTTTCAAGGAGCGACGATGAAGAAAATTCTACTTTTAGCGGCGATTTGCTGCGGCGTTTTTGCAGAGCAAACATACGAACTAAACGTACCTAACATGAACTGCGGCGGCTGCGCCAAGAAAATCGAAGATGCCGCAAAAAGCGTCAAAGGCGTAAAAAGAGTGAGTTTTGATCTAAAAAGCAAGGACGTAAATATCACCGCAGATAGCGGCGCCAACGTGATGGACGTCGTGCGCGCCATCCAAGCTAAAAAATACAAAGTCGGAATCAAAGAATGAAAAAGCTAGCTCTAGTTTTAGCTCTTAGCGCGGCGGCGTTTGCGGATAAGACGCTAGTTTACGAGATCCCAAATATGTCCTGCGTAAGCTGCTACGAGGTCATCGTGCAGACTCTTGGCGAGCTAAAAGGCGTAAAAAATTTTGAGGTAAATTTAGAAGCCAAAACCGCTCAAATCATAGCTAAAGACGATTTGCCCCAAAATGCCGTCGTTGATGCGCTCAAAAAACAGGGCTATCAAGCGGTTTTAAAGTCTGAAAAATAGCGTCCGCACGCGGTAAATTTAGCCCTTAGCGCGCTTTTTGGATTTTAGCAAAAGCGGCTTTGCGTAGTTTTTTAGATGGCGAATAAATTTAAGCGTTTTTTGTTTAAATTTGCGGTTTAAACGCGCGTTTAAAAACAAAGCTTAATCGCTGCGAAGATGAACCGCAAATAGCCACCTTTTTACAAATTTGCGGCGTAAATTTAGCCGAATTTAGCGACAGTTTAAAGCTAAAACGCAAGACAAGCAAAATTTATCGCCGCCTAAAATACGCGGTTTTGACGCAAACGCCCAAAACCGAAAAATAAATTTAACTAAGGATAATTATGAAAAAAACGGCTAGCCTTTTGGTAGCGGCCGCGGCGTTAAATTTGCCGCTTTCGCATTCGGTAGCGAGTCGCGACGCTAATCAAGACTCTGTAAATTTAACCGCTTTAAAGGCGTTAAATTTTAGTACGCTAAACGCCGCGGAGGTAGTGCTAGATAAAGTCGAGGTCAGCGCCGACGCCAACGCTACGAAAGAGCCAGGAAAACTAACGCGCGAGGATATGGATCTGATAACGTCTAAAAATCACGGCATAACCGATCTTTTAAAAGGCAATCCAAATGTCGCCTTTAGCGCGAAAAACGCCAAAAGCGTGCGCGCAGGCGAGCTGACTCCGCAAGATATCAGCATAAACGGCGCGAGCTACTATCAAAATAACTTTACCCTAGACGGCGCAAGCATAAATAACGATCTAGACCCTAAAAAACGCACGTGGAATAACCACAACAATATCTGGAGCGATAGTACGATAGGCTCGCAAGCCATGAGCGTAGATACGGATCTGCTAGGTAGCGTCGAGGTGCTAGATAGCGCGGTCTCGGCTAGGTACGGCGGCTTTCAAGGAGGCGCAGTAAATGCTAAAACCAGAGACCCCAAAAGCGGCTTTCACGGCGTGCTTAGCTACTCTTATACGGGCGGGGATTGGAGCAAAATTTATAAAGACGCCTCCGCCGAGCAAAGATACGACGACGGCGATCTAGCCGATATGAGCGACTTTAAAAAGCGCAGGTATAGAGTCGGCGCAGAGGGGTATTTGACGCAAAATTTCGGCCTTTTGCTAGACTACTCGAGGCACCGATCCGTCATAGAAAACCACTACAACAAAAAACAGATAAATCAAAATTTATACTCGTTTCCGGACGACAGGCAGACCAATGATAATCTTTTCGTAAAAGGCGTTTGGGGCGTGAGCGATAAATTTACGCTAAAGCCGAGCTTTTTGTACTCCAGGCTAGATAACTACACCTCCGCCAAACGCTACCTAGACTCCCAGCTCACGCTAAAATACGGCGGTTACGTCGCGACTCTCGAGGCGCAGGCCGATCTTGAGGGGGTATTTTTAGAGCAGACGCTTAGCTACTCCGCCTCGCAAAACAGCCGCGACTATGAGCATGATACCGAGTACTACGGCTACAAACCCTCAAACGTCAAAAACTGGGGAACCAATCCTAGTCCGAATTTCGGCTCGGGCATAGGGGGACTAAACGATTTTGAGCAACGCCAAAACAAGCTAGCGTATAAATTCGACGCAAGCGTGAAGGAATTTGAAGCTCTGGGCGCATCGCATCTGGTGAAATCTGGCTTTGAGATAGCTAGACAAAGCGGCAGCTACGAGATACCGCGCACCCGCGTATCCTACGGCACGCCAAAGCCTTTGATGAGCGGAACGTGCATCGCCGGCGATAAAACATGCGTCATAGACGATAGCTTCGCATCCCAGGGCGCGGTCGGTCAATATCTATCGAAAAAAACCTACTACTACGCTGTAAAAACCAAGGCTACGCAAACCAATCTCGCCTTTTATCTCGAAGACGAGATGAGGTTTGGCGCGTTTAAATTTCGTCCCGGACTTCGCATCGAGCGAAACGGCGATAACAACGACGTAAATTTAGCCCCAAGGCTGCTAGCCGAGTACGAATTTGCGGATAAAAATTTCATAGGAATCGGGTTAAACCGCTACTACGGACGAAACTTTTTCGCGTATAAGATGTATAACGGCGTATATAGGATGTATGAGACTTGCGAGAGAAGCTCGTACGGCGGGGCGTATACGTGCGGCGGACTGGCTAATAACCGCCGTCCTATCAGGGAGCTAAAGACGCCTTACGATGATGAATTTAGCGCGTATTATCGCGGCGACGTCGGCAATGCGAGGCTAAATCTCAAATACGTAAGACGCCAAGGCCGCGACGAAGTAGCGATGAAATACGTAAGAGAGCCGCTACCGGGCTACGGAAACGGATATTCTATATTTACCAACGAGGGGCAAAGTAAGCGCGACATCGTAACCTTAAGCGCGGCAAACATCGCTCCGATCGAAATTTGGGGCGTAAAAAACGATTTTGAAGGCTCGCTAAGCTTTACGAAGCAAAGCAGGAGTTTTGAGGATTACGAAGACGACGAGATGAACGACGACGTCTCGTATAACGGAAAAATCATCAAAAAAAGCGAACTACCCGTCGTTGATTACCATGTGCCTTTTACCGCTAAATTTCGCCACTCGGCTAAATTTAGCGGCTTTAGCGTTTCAAATTTCATAAACTATACGAGCAAAACGGACGCGCTGCTAGGCGGCTGGAATAGAACGCGCGGGATATACGTCTACGAGCGCCAAAAGCTGCCCGCATACGCGACTTGGGATATGCGTATAGGTTACGAAAGGCGGCTGGCAGGCGATTTTCGAGCGTTTGTAAATCTTGATATAAATAATCTTTTAAACAAAAAATTTATCGCCTCAAACGAGGGCAACTACTACGAATACGGCCTTGGCCGCAACTTTTGGTTGGAAGCGGGTATGAAGTGGTGATTTGCTGGGATTTGTCCCGAAATTTACCGCGCAAGATGCGGTAAAAGCGGGTCTGCGGCAAAATTTGCGAGTTTTAAAAGGCTAAAGCGCTTTGGTTTAGTTTTTATACGCGCCCTAAATTTGCGTCTTTTGGCTAGTTTTGGTTTTTGCCTTACGGCGCAAAATCGCAAATTTAGCGTTTGTGCGCGGCGCAAATCCGCACTTTTGCCCTCTAGGTTTGCCAGTAAGCGTAAATTTGCCTACTTGCGGCCTGCAAAATCGGCGAAACAGCTAAATTTCGCGTAGGGCGCGAGCGGTAATTTCCTCGCCTAAGCGCAAAACGCGCGGGACGGATTTTACGGCTCGGCGATTTTGCCGTTTAAAGCTATTTTTGCTCTTGCAGCTTAAAACTCTGAAACCGCGATAAAATTGCGGTTCGCGCTCTTTTTGGCGTGCTTAAAAACGCTATTTTTTATCTGCTTAAACGGTGCTAAATTTGCGATGATTTAGCCGTTAGGCCGCGTAAAATCGCCCTCAAAAGATACGAATTTATCGTGGCAAAGGGCTACGTCGCCCGTGCAGGCGAAAATTTATAGGCTAGATTTTACCCGCCCATCGCCGCTGCCCGGCATGACCTTGCGCCGAGTCGTTTTTGCCTGCGCATATCTGCTTTGATTTTTGTTTAAAAATAAGACTCAACTCACCCGTAACGCAAAATTCGCAAACGGTTTACCTAAAAGCGTATTTTGCGTTTTTAAGCCTAAATTTAAGCGCAAAAATCGGCCGCTCGTCTTGATTTTACGGCAATTAGCCCTTTTATCCGAGATTTGCTCGCAAAGCGGCTTTTGCAAGGGCAAGCGAAATTTGGCATTTTGTTAGCAAACCCCGAGTGACCTAGCATCTAGCGCGGCAAAAACGAGTATAATTTTCCGGTTTTAGCGGTTTTTTGATATAATCAAAACAAAAGTTAAATCAAAGGAATAAAATGTACATCGTCCTAGGCATCATCGCCGTTCTCGCGCTCATCGTCATCTCGGTCTACAACTCGCTAGTAGGCAAGCGAAATCAAGTCTCAAACATCAGATCGGGCGTCGATACGCAGCTAAAAAGGCGCTTTGACCTCATCCCAAACCTCGTCGCCACCGTCAAGCAGTACATCACACACGAGCGCGAGCTGCTAGAAAACATCTCCGCGCTTAGAAGCGGTATCCAAAAGGCCGCGGGCGACGAGCAGAGATTTGCGCTAAACGGCGAGCTGTCAAACCTCATCTCAAAGCTAAACGTCGTCGTCGAGAACTACCCCGAGCTCAAAGCCAACGAAAACGTCATGCACCTGCAAAAGACGCTAAACGAGATTGAGGAGCAGATCTCCGCCGCGCGCCGCGCCTATAACGCCGCAGTAACCGACTACAACAACGCCGTGGAGATGTTTCCCTCAAACATCGTCGCTAGCTGGGCGAGGTTTAATAAGGCGGCATTTTTCGAGGTGCCAAAGGGTCAAGACGATCCGCACGACGTGCATGAGCTTTTTAACCGCTAAATTTATGCTCGTTTAGTCAAATTTGACGTTAAATTTGAGCGCTTAGCCGCACTCTTGAAAATTTAATCAGGCTTTGTCGGCTTGTCAAATTTGATCTAAAATTTGAAGCGTTGCCCGTAAAATAGCCAAATTTGCAAAAAAGGCATTAAATAAAACAGGAGCAAAAATGGACGATTTGGTCTTGCTAGAGCTTGAGCGGCAAAAGGTTTTGCGCTCGCTTTTTAGGCTAAAGCTTACCTGTGTCTTCGTCGCCGCCGCGGTGGCTTGGCTACTTTATCTAGCAGCGCAAAACGCCGCCCTTAGCGCGGGCGCGTTTGTGGTCTGCGGGGCTGCGATGTATTATTTTTTCGAGAGCATTTTCACAGATAGCTTTACGTTTAAATTTAAGCGAAAGGTCGTGAGGAGCATCGTGGAGGACTGTGGTCTCACGTATTATCCGGGCGACTACGTAGAGAGCGATTATCTTTATATGATTTATGATTTTGACATCGACAAATACTCGGGCAACGACCTGATTTTCGGGCAGATAGAGGGCGTGCGGGTCAAATTTAGCGACGTAGAGGCGATAAGCATCAAAGAGGATCTACACGGAAACAAGACGCATAGAGTGCTTTTTGCGGGGATTTTGTTTGTCGCGGATTTTCCTAAGCGGCTAAAGGGCGTCACTCAAATTTGCAGCGGTATGGATGATTTTAAGGACTACGGCGGCAAGCGTGCGAGGATGGACGACGCGGAGTTTGAGCGGCTATTTCGCGTCTATACGACCGATCAGATCGAGGCTAGATACGCGCTCACGCCTAGCCTGATGGAAAATCTAAAGCTGCTAAAAACGAGATTTCACCGCCCTATAAACATCGTGCTGACCGGGGATAAGATCTGCATGGCGATCCGCACTAGGCGCGATAACTTCGAGCCCGATCTACGCCGTCCGCTCGTGGGCAAGGGTGCGAATAGATTTTACAAAGACGAGATTGGCAGCTTCCTTCGTATCGTCGAGGAGCTGCGGCTAAACCGTAAAATTTGGCTGGACTAGGGAGCGCGGCATCAAATTTGATGTGCGGCATAACCCGCACCCCAAAAACGCAAAAAGGAGAGTTGGTGAAGGGCGTAGCGATAAACGAAACGACGATAGTCGGCGACGACGGAAAGTACTATAAATTTAGCTTTGAGGACGTGCGCTCGGGGCGACCTAGCGGCGGCGAGCGAGTGGCGTTTCGGCCTGACGGGGCGTTTGCGCGGGATGTTTTTGTAGTCGTAGACGAGGGCGAAAAGCGCGCGGTAAAGGATACCAGAAGCGAGGAGACGAAGGCTGCGCTAAAAGAGAGCGCGGCGTTTGACCGAGCTAGGACGCTAGGCATCGCATCCGGTATCGTGCCGGCCGTGATCAAGATCTATGCATACTTTATCGCAAGTTACTCGGGGCTAGCGCTACAGATCGCGGACAATCTCGCCGTCATAGCGGCCGCGCTGCTAACCTATGCGGCGTTAGGCGGAGTCGCCCGGCTCGCTCACAGCGATGATCTGCACGTAAACTACGGCAAGGCGATGATCGTGATGTTCGTCGCTCACGTCACGGCGACGCTGGCATCGTATATGGCGGACGCGGCCCATCCGCTAGCTAAGTTAGTGGCTATCATAGCACTACTGCTGCTGGGCTACGTCGCGTTCGTGTGGGGGAAGGTCCTTTTCGAGCTAGCTAGGCTAACTAGAAACGGACTTTTTCGCGTCTACGTTTGCACGTTTTTTGCGGGAGAGCTGCTGTGGGCGAGCGGTGTTTTGGCGGTATTTGGTTTCTTTTTGCTCGTGGCTTCGTTTTTCATCTATATCGCGGCTTGGGTAAAAACGGACAAGGTCGGAGAGGCAAAAGATGCGGGGCTTTTTATCTATTAAATTTGACTTGGGTTTGGTTTGTCTAAATTTGAGTTATATTTGGTAGGAGTAAAGCCGGTCGACCGGTTTACTAAAAACTAAATTTGAGCTCAAGCGAGCCTAAATTTATTCTCCCGGCTAGCCCGAGTCGCCGCTACCAGACGGATAAAGTCGGTATCGTCAAAACTCAGGCAGCCGCGCACTGACTACTGCAGCTTCTCCAGCGCCTTTTTGGCGTATTCGTTACCTTGGGCCGCCCCGCGTTTGTAGAACTCTATGGCTTTATCCATATCCCTTGCGACGCCGTAGCTGTTCTCGTAGCATATAGCTAGATCGGTTAGAGCTTGCGGATCGTCATCGGCAACGGCTTTTTGGATGTAGATGAGCGCTTTTTTATAGTCTTTTTTAAAGTGTATCCCGTTTAGATACATATTTCCCAGCATTGCGTCCGCACCCGTGTCGCCTAGTTTGCTTGCCTTTTCAAAGGTCTGCGCGGCTAGTTTATAATCCGTCATGCGGTAGTAGATCCGCGCCATATTAGAGTGGGCGAGCGAATCGTTTAGCCCCATGGCTTTTTTATACCACTTTACGCCTTCGCCGATATTAGACATCCTTACCTCGTATAGGTAGCCTACGAGCGCGACCGCTCTGGCGTCGCCGCTATCGGCTCTGGGTTTGATAAAGGCCAGTGCTTCTTTATATTTTCCGTTATCGTCTAGCGCTATAAATTTATCGTAATCCTCGTTAGAGAGCCCAAACGCTGCAGTGATCGCAAATGCGCATAATGTTATTACCGTCTTTTTCATCTTAGTTCTCCAGTACTAGCAGGTCTTTAAATTTATGCTTGACGCTCCTTATCGCGTCGCCGTCCTCGGTGTAGTCCGTGATGTAGCCGTCTTTGTCGGTGGTAAAGTAGACAAAGCCGTAGGTACTGTAATTGACGCCCGTTACGCTACAACCCCAGAAGTTGCACGATCTATTAACCGATAGTACTTCGCGCGGTTCGTGCTGCATATAAAATTTGTTCGAAAGCATACCTATCTCGATGTGCGACCAGCCGCCGGAGTATTTTTCCATATCTAGGATATGGCGGCCTTTTAGCTGAGTTAGCTCTTTGTTTTCTAGAAATATATTAGAGGGGCCGATGCCGTACGTAGTACATCCGCCTAGCAGGAAGGCGCATAAAATAGGCAGAAAAATTTTTCGCATTTTTTGATCTCCTTTGTTTTTTTGCGCCTGATTTTATCTAAAGGGGTAGCGCAAGTCAATATTTTTGGCTTGCGGTCAAATTTACAGCTTTGCGGAGCTTTAAATTTGACGCCAAATTTGATCTATCTTGCGTCAAATTTAGCTTCGTTTTAGGGTAAAGCCGCAGGCAAATTCGGCTATAAATTTAACTCTGCCGCTAATTTTACCACGGTGCAGGCAAATCTCCGCCGCTATCTAAACAGCCTAGTCCGCCAGCCCCTCTTTGCCGCATTTTGCGATGAGAGCGTCAAATTCTGCTTTGCTAAACGCGCTTACGACGATATTTTTCGCATCGATAAATTTGTACTTTTCTTTTGGCAAATTTTGGATGAAACTTTCATATTTTAGCGTCGCTAGGATCTCGTATTTTTCCTCATCGTCGCCCTCTCCGCCAAATATCGCGATCTTCCACCGCGCGACTTTCTCATCGCCTAGCATTTGCAAATTTTTATACTCCACGCTAGGTTCATACGGCAGCACGGTAACGACGTCTTGCGACAGGACGTAATCTCCGCTGATCTCGCCGCTATCGTTCCTGCGATAAAACATCTGATTTGCAAAATACGCATCTAGGTTTTGAATATCGGTTACAAATTTGCCAAATTCGTCCGCTGGATCCTTCGCGCCCATGATGCGAGCCATGATCTTTTTATTAAACGACACTTCGTTTCTTATACCGTAAATAGTGCTGATTTGCACCTCTTTTTGCAAATTTTGCTCTATCGCCTCTAGCCCCGCGCGTATGTCGTGCTCATAGTTAAAGCTTTCGATATTTTGCGCGCTAAATTTCTCGCCGTCCTCGCTCACGATTTCGCCGTCCATTTTTATGGCTAGGTTTTTTAGGTACTCTAGCGTGATTTTCCAGTCCGTGCGGGTACTTGGCGTACCGATGCGGACGTTGTAGGCGCCGTCCTCGTATCCGATCTCAAAGCCGCGTCCGCTAAGCCCGTCCGTGCCAGCAACTAGGCAGTCAAACTCGTCAAGCTTTGCGCCGTAAAAGCCATCGGCGTCAAACTCCTCGTCGTCTTCATTGGCGTTAAACTGCGATAAATTCGGCACCAGTCGCAGCGCCTCCTCCACGCTCATCACGGGCGCAAGGCCGACTAAAAACTTCTTTTTATTTTTAACGAAAAAGGTTATGCTCATTTTTGATCCTTTGATATTAAATTTAGCGTCGCGTAGCATTTTGGCGGAGTCAAATTCGAGCGCAAATTTACCGCGTTAAATTTGCCGCCGTTTAGAGCGAGCATAAAAATTCGGGCGCAAATTTAACTAAATGCGCCCAAATTTGGCTTACTCGTCTTTTTTCTCATCCTCTTTTTTGCCGATCTTTTCTTTGGCGGTTTTTATGAGATTTTCGGCGGCTTTGTAGAGCTTTTCGCCTAGTTCTTTTGATTTTGCTTTGAGATTTTCGCCGATCTCGCTAGCACTTATCTCGGTTAGCTTCTCCTCGGTTCGTTTTTCAAAGTCGCTGATCTCTTTTTTGAGCGCTTCGATGCGTTCTTTGGCGTTAAAATTTTCTTTAAGCTTATCGCCGGCCTGGCCAACCTCGCGCTTTAGCTCCTCAAATTTAGCTCCGGCAAGGCTAGCGAATTTATCGATATTTTCGTTAAATTTTAGCTCCTCTAGCTGAAGCTCGATCTGGCGCGAAACGTCGTTTTGTAGCCGCTTAAATTTGGCGAAGTAGCTATCTACCGACTCGTCTAGGATTTCGTTTATCACGGCAGCAGACGGCTCCTCTGAGCGCGCCATGTCGCGCAGCATCGCTACGAACCTCTCCTCGAGCCTTACGAATTCTCTAGCTTCGCCTAGCAGCGTCTGGCCGTCTGGGGCAAATTTGATCTCCTCGATAAACTTCTCCGTCCTCTTGCTAAGCGCCTCTTTTACGCCGCCGATCGCGCCGCTTATTAGCTCTTTAGCAAAGGCCTGATCGACGTCGGCTATCTCGCTCGCCGCCTCACACACCGTTCTTGCGATCTCTAGGATGCGCTCTTTGCTCGCTTCGCCCTCGTTTATTGCGCTAAGTACGATGTTTTTAGCGATTTGCCAGGCGGTGTCTTTTACGTCCTCGCCCTTTTCGATCGCGGTTAGAAACGCCGCTTCGGTAGTTTCTTTGAGGATACCCAGCATTTGCAGCTCGCAGAGCATTTTTTCGTCTATCGCGGTTAAAATTTCATCTTTATCCGCCAGGTCGCTGCTTTTGATGAAATTTTCCATATTTTCAAGCAGTGCGCGAACATCGTTTTTGATCTCGTCTTTTTGCGCGTAAATCTGCCGCTCGATCTGCTCTTTTTCGTAGATTAGGCGGTGGATGTACTGCTCTTTTGCTTCGCTGAGCGCGTCGCCTGCGCTTTGGATGAGGTTGGCGACGTTTTGGCGGTTTAGCAGATCCTCGCTCTTTAGCGCCTCGCAAATTTGCTCAAACTCTTTAGCCAGAGCCGCGTTTGCGTCGCCGTTTTTTGCGCCTTTGACGCTTTTTCTAAACTCGCTTAGCGCAAATTCCCTTATCAAAACGGAAATTTGCGGGTCGTTTTTGTTCTCTTTTATGGTTTGGATGAAGACTAAATTTTGCATGAAAGTCCTTATAGTACGTATTTGCAAACGCGTCTTAGCGCGGAAAATATCTCTAATCGCTCCTCGTTAGAATTAACCAAAACGCTTAGATTGTAGCTTTTGTATTTGCTCTCTTTGCTCGATTTTGACGGCGTTATCTTGTGCTGCCTTTCGCCTACGACGCCCTGCGCGATAGCTTCGGCGTTTTCGTTTTCGAGCACGATGATTTTGTATTCCCAGAAATTTGGGTACGAGATTTCGGGTTCTTTATTTAGATCGCACGTAGTCGCCACTTTTGCCTCCGCTCTTGCTTTCTAGCGTGATATCTGTTATCTGCATGGTTTTATCTATCGCTTTTATCATATCGTAGATCGTTAAAAGACCTACGCTAACGCCTGTTAGCGCCTCCATCTCGACGCCTGTTTTGCCGTCTATCTTGACGCTAACGGTTAGCTTGTAGGCGCAGATACCCTCTAACTCCTCGATGTCGCAGTTTATGCCGCTGATTAGCAGCGGATGGCACATCGGGATGAGTTCGCTCGTCTTTTTTGCGCCCATTATCGCGCCTACGACGGCGGTTTGCAGGACGGGGCCTTTTTTGCCTGTGTTGTTTTTGATCGCGTCAAAGGCTTCGCGCGACATTTTTATGATGCCGCTTGCTACGGCTATGCGCGTAGTTACGCCCTTGTCGCTTACATCGACCATTTTGGGGCGGTTGTTTTCGTCTATGTGAGTTAGCATTTTCGTCCTTTCGCCTGAAACGCTAAATTTGCTTAAATTTGAGCTAGGCGGAGTAAATTTATGAGAAGGATTATAACTAAAAAAGCTTAATGAATAAGACAAAAACGCCTCGGCAGGGGGAGCCGAGGCGCCGTTACAAAAAGGAGGTTTTCTTGTCGGACGCCGAAATCATACCAAAAAGGTCTAAATTTTATCCCAACTTTTCGTAAATATATTATTCCCTGCTTTTTGCATAGGCTAGAGCGCCTGCTTTTAGGCGTTTTAGCCCCTCCAGCACGCGCGATCTTTGGGTCGCGATATTGAGGCGCAGGAAGCATTTCTCGGCACCTCTGTACGCATTGCCGTCGTTTAGCCAAAGTCCCGCTTTTTGGCGTAAGAATTTATGAAAATCGCTCGCGTCGTCGCAAATTTCGCGGCAGTCAAGCCAAAGCAGATACGTGGCATCCTGCTCCACAAGCCTGATCTGCGGTAGTTCATTTTGCAAAAACTCGCTCACGATTTTGCGGTTTTGCTCTACGTATTCGCGCATCTGCTCGAGCCACGCTTCGCCTCGCTCAAACGCCGCGATCGCCGCGATACAAGAAAATGCATTACCCTCGCCGACCTCGTCGTCGTTGATGGCTTTTGCCATTTTGGCGCGCAGTTTTGGGTTTGGCACCACGGCGGCGGAGCTTTGCAAGCCTGCGATGTTAAAGGCTTTAGTCGGCGAAACGCAGGTGATCGAGATGTTTTTGCAAGTTTCGCTCGCGCGGATAAAGGGCACATAGCTTTTGCCGGGACTCGTGATGTCGCAGTGTATCTCGTCAGATATCACCAAAACGCCGTGTTTAGCGCATAGTTCGCCGATTTTGGCTAGCTTTTCCTCGCTCCAAATTTTACCGACGGGATTGTGCGGGTTACAAAGGATAAACATCGTCGTTAGCGGGTCGGCAAGCTTTTCTTCGAGGTCCTTAAAATCAATATCGTAGCCGCGCCCGTCGTAGGCTAGCTCGTTTGCGAGCGCGATCCTGCCGTTATTTTCGATGCTGCGGTAAAAGACGTGATAAACGGGGCTTTGGATCACGATTTTATCGCCCACGCTCGTAAATTTACGCACCGTAGAACTAATAATCGGGATCACGCCCGTGCAAAAAATCAGCCAGCTCGGGTCAAATTTGACGTCGTGGCGCCTGCTCCACCACGAGCAAATGGCCTCGCTCCACTCCTGCGGCACGTACGAATATCCAAAAACTCCGTTATCCAGGCGCTTTTGCAGCGCTTCTAAAATTTCGGGCGCGACCTTAAAATCCATATCCGCCACCCACATCGGCAGCTCGTCGCCGATTGTTTTCCATTTTGACGAATACGTCCCGCCTCGCTCTACTGGTGCGTCAAAATCGTATTTCATTTGCTCTCCTTGCGT
>JBHRQF010000012.1:0-12669 GCA_042645325.1 Campylobacter sp.
ATTATTACCTGTGGATTAAGCTTGTGGCACAAGGTCAAAAAGTGGCAAACTTGCCGGATATTTTAGTTTATGCCCGCGTAGGCAATGGTATGGTAGGGCGTCGTCGTGGTTTAAACCAAGCCAAGGCAGAATGGCGTTTATTTAAATTGAAGCACCGCTTAGGTATTCAAGGCTTATTTTCTGGCCTATTCACCTTTGCATTGCGTTCAGGTTCTCGCTTATTACCAACCTCATTATTGAAAGCTGTTTATAACCAATTTTTACGCAAATAATGCGATATTTTGATAATTAAAAAAGGAAAAGAAATGAATTTAATCTCAACGTTAAAAATGACTGCGTTATCGACCGCACTTTTATTAGTGGGTTGTTCAAGCAGTACAACAACGTCATCAACCAAAAGTATTCCATCGGTAAGTAGCAACGCTGTTTACAGCAAGCCAAGAACCTTAGATAACTTTAATGATTATGTGCAGTTCTTAAAAGGTAAAGCGGCAGCTGAGGGTGTGTCTGCCTCTGTATTGAATGCTCAAAATAATATTCAATATATGCAAAAGGCGGTGGATTTGGACCGTGCCCAAGCGGGTAGAAGCAAGCGTAATTCAGATCAACCACAGTTACCCAATCCAAACGGCACAACCAATTATCTGAATAAAGTACTGACTCAAAATAAAGTGGATATTGCCGAAGAGCGTTATTGGGAAGTACAAGCGCCATTACAACAAGCAAGCCAACGTTATGGTGTTCAACAGGAATACATCCTTGCCCTATGGGGTATGGAAAGTAGCTTTGGTCACTACCAAGGTAGCTATGATGTACTTTCAGCTTTAGCCACATTAGCCTTTGATGGCAGACGTGAAGCCTTATTCAGTAAAGAATTTGTAAATGCGATGAAAATGTTAGAACGTGATCATATTCAACGTCACAGAATGTTAGGTTCTTGGGCGGGCGCAATGGGGCAAACTCAATTTATGCCAAGTGCATTCTTAAATTATGCAGCAGATGGTAATAATGATGGCGTGAAGGATATCTGGAATAACCAATTTGATGCATTTGCTTCGATTGCGAATTATCTTCATACTGTGGGTTGGGATAACAAATTGCCTTGGGGCGTTGAAGTCACATTAAATCAACCATTAGATTTATCGCTTTCAGGCATTGAGAAAAACAAAGCACGTTCATTAAGTGACTGGCAGTCTAAAGGTATCACCTTAGCGAGCTTCAGCCAACAAGAACAAGATAAACTTGCCGCGCTTTCTCAAGCTGATCTTTGGCTAGTTCGCCCGGATAAAGAAGTTGGTCGTGCATTCTTGGTCTCCAATAATTACCGCACGATTTTAGATTGGAACAAATCGAATTACTTCGGTGTGAGCATTGGGATGTTTGCTGATCGTATCAAGATGGTTACCGGCTTGTAGAATATTATTCCCTTTTATAATCCAACAATGCTTTGTTGGATTATTTTTTATCTATAATTTGAATATTTGGAGAACACGATGCAAAAAAAATGGCTTTCTATTTTATTGTTTGCCCCCCTGATGCAGAGCAATTATGCATTAGCTGATCAAGCAGAGAAAAAAGAATTGGATTATAAAGTACTCGGTGAAGTGTTGTTTTTTGATAAATCGATTTCTTTTAATAAAACACAAAGCTGTTCAACCTGCCATAGTCCAGATACCGCCTTTGTGGATCAACGTAAGAATTCCGCAAATCAAATGGTCTCAGAAGGGGATAATCCTCATCTTCATGGTAATCGAAATGCCAATACTGCGCTTTATGCGATGTTCTCACCGGATTTTCATTTCGATAAAAAAATTAAAGATTATGTAGGCGGACAATTCTGGGATGGTCGTGCGAAAGATTTAGCTGAGCAAGCAGGAGGGCCACCAGTAAACCCAGTAGAAATGGGCATGCCGGATAAGAAAGCTATTGTTGAACGTTTAAAAGCGGATCCGACCTATTACAAACCTATTACAGATCTTTATGGCGAAAGCATTTGGGCTGATACCGACAAGATTTATGCCATCATGGAAAAAGCCATTGGGGAGTTCGAAAAACAGGAATTATTTGCGCCATTCTCTTCAAAATATGATCGTGCTTTAAAAGGTGATGCAGAATTGACCGCACTTGAAGCCGAAGGTAAGGCGCTATTTTTCGATAAAACACGCACAAATTGTAGTAACTGCCATCAATCAAGTGAAGCGAATTCAGCAAAAGAAACCTTTACGAATTACCGCTATTTCAATATCGGCGTACCAAGCAATCAAGAATTAATTAAACACAACAAATTAGCCGCCGATTTTGTGGATAATGGACTATTGGATAATCCGATGGTGAAAGGCGATGAAAAGCAAAAAGGTAAATTTAAAGTGCCAACTTTACGTAACATTGGCGTCACTGCACCTTATATGCATAACGGTGTTTTCCGCGATTTAAGAACCGTTTTGTTATTTAAAGATAGTTTTAATAATTCTAATCGCAAAATCAATCCTGAAACAGGGAAAGCCTGGGATAAAGCCGAATATGCTCAAACCATTAATCCTGATGTTTTAAAAGCAAAACCGCTTACAGATGAAGAGATTAATGCGTTAGAGGCATTCTTAAAAACATTAACTGATGAAGCTTACGAAGAATAATTAAGCGCCTGAGTTGAATTTAGCAATCGTTTTCGATATTATTCTTACCGATAATTATTATCATTTATTTTTTAATTTTACTCAGGAGATTTTTCTTATGAAAAAACGTTTTTCAACTTTAGCGATTGCCACTATTCTTGGTTTAAGTGCAGGTTTTGCCAATGCTGATCCCGTGAAAGTAAAAGATATACAGCGTAAATGGGTTGCTTATAAAGAGGCAAAATGCGCTTTTTATCCTCAGCAAGGCTCGATTCACCGTCTAGATGCGGCCGATTGCTATTTACAGATGACTAAAGAGCGCGCGACCGAGCTTGCGTACGTAGCCGAGGAATTTGAGGGCAATCAGTGAAGCTACTCGTCTCTTGTTTGGAGGCTTCTGCAAATTTGCACTTCGAGCAGGTTTTAGAGCATCTGCCAAAGTGCGAATTAAAAGGCATTTTTGATGAGAAATTCGGCGAGCCTTTTATGCGAAGCTCGGAGTTTTCCGCGATGGGCTTCGTGGAGGTTTTGCCGCTTTATTTTAAGGCAAAACGTGCGGTAAAAGAGATGACTCGCCTTGCCGCAGAGTGCGACGCCGTGCTGCTGATAGATAGCCCCGCCTTTAACCTGCCGCTAGCTAAGGCAATCAAAGAAGCGGGCATCAAAACGCCCGTAACCTACTACATCTTGCCGCAGGTGTGGGCGTGGAAGGCTGGGCGCGTGGCGAAAGTCGAGGCGTACTGCGATCATTTGGCGTCGATTTTGCCGTTTGACGGGATGTACTATAACCGCTCGCGCTACGTCGGACACCCGCTACTTGACGAGCTGCGAGTGCGAAAAAACGAGCTTTTGCAAAGCGGTAAGATCGCTTTTATGCCCGGATCCCGCCGCGCCGAAATTTCACGGCTGATGCCGATTTTTCGCGAAGTTGCCGTCCAAATAAAAGATAAAGAAAAGCTGCTCGTCGTGCCGCCTTTTTTGGCAAACGATATGCAAATTTACGGCGATGTTAGCGACTTTAGCGTGGTTACGGACGCGCCGCGCGCACTTTTGCAAAGCGAGTTTGCCTTTATCTGCTCTGGCACTGCGACGCTGCAGGCTGCACTCGTGGGCACGCCGTTCGTGCTAGCTTATAAAGCTAAAGCAATCGATATAATGATAGCGCGGATGTTTGTGAAGCTGCGCCACATCGGGCTTGCAAATATCATGTTTGATTTTATGGGCGAAGCGGCGCTGCACGAGGAGCTGTTGCAAGAGGAAGTAACGCCGAGCAATATAATAAAAGCCTACGAGAGCTGCGATAAAAAGAAATTTATCGCTGGCTGCGAGAAGCTACGAAAATACTTAAAGCACGGCTCTGCAGCTAGCGTAGCGCAAATTTTAATAACGAATAAAGGATAAAAAATGACCGAACCGATGACGCTTTTCGGATATGAAAAAATCACGAACGAACTAAAAAATCTAAAGACCATCGAACGCCCGAATATCGTCGAGGAGATCGACATCGCGCGCAGTCACGGCGACCTAAAAGAAAACGCTGAATACCACGCCGCGCGCGAAAAACAGGCGTTTATCGAGAGCCGCATCGCCGAGCTTAGCGACATCGTAAGCCGCGCTAAGGTAATCGACCCTGCAGAATACGAGCACGATAAAGTGAAATTTGGCTCCACGGTCGTCATTATGGACGTAGAAACCGAGCTAGAAAAGACCTACACGCTAGTCGGTACGCCGGAGAGCAACCTAGAGCGCGGTCTCATCTCGATAAACTCGCCTCTAGCCAAACAACTAATCGGCAAGAGCGAGGGCGACGAGGTCGCGCTAAATTTGCCAAACGGCAGAAGCGACGTAGAGATCGTATCCGTTAGCTATAAGCCGATCAAATTTTAGAGCCGATGAGCGCGTTTAAAACCGTTAAATTTATGCACTTGGATGCTAAATTTGAGCTGTCAAATTTAACTATGGCGTTTGCTAAATTTAAAACTCATAGCTGCAAATTCGGCGCTACAAAAAGTAAAATTTGATGCCTGAGCAAATCGTCGTAAAAAGCGGCGCGATCTTTATCGCCGACTCGCACGAAAACGAAAATCGCGAAAATTTCTGGCATTTTTTATGCGCGTTAAAAAGCGGCGAGATAAAGACGCCGCAGCTATTTTTGATGGGTGATATGTTCGATTTTTTAGCGGGCGAGTGCGAGTTTTTCGTCAAATTTTACGAGCGATACGTCCGCGCGATCGACGAGCTGGGCGAGAAAATGGAAATTTATTATTTCGAGGGAAATCACGATTTTAACCTTGCGCCTCTGTTTAAAAACGTCAAAGCCTATCCTATCGGCGCTCAGCCGGTTAAATTTACCTCTGAGTGCGGACAGAGCGTGCTTATCGCGCATGGAGATATATTTTTGCCTTTTGTTGCAAAATACGCTTTGAGGTTTTTGCGCGTTAAAATTTTTTTAAAAACGATGAATTTTTTCGATAAATTTTTAAATTTTAGGCTCTCGAAACGAATTTTAAATAAGCTTAAACGAAAAATTTTAGATTATAAAATACCGAATTTTAAGAATTTAGTCGAGGCAAAAATGCGCCGATATAACGCATTGTACGAGGCTGATGTCGTCATCGAGGGGCACTATCATCAAGGCGAACAGTACACTATAGGTAAACAAAAATATATAAATATTCCATCTTTTGCATGCGAGCAAAGCTATTTTGTAGTAGAATACGACCAAAATATTAAGTTTGCTCGAAAGAGCGTAAAGGTTTAAAATGCTTAACAACGGCACATTAAAAACCGGTTCAAATGAGATGGAGCTTGTTGATTTTCGTATCTTTAAGCAGTCGGGGGACAATGTATACGAGGGTATATACGGCGTCAACGTGGCTAAGGTACGCGAGATCATCAAGATGCCAAATTTAACCGAGCTTCCCGGAGTACCCGAGTATATCGAGGGGATTTTTGACCTACGCGGCGTAGTGATACCTGTCATAAATTTAGCTAAATGGATGCAGATAAACGAGCCTAAGGGCGGAGCTATCAAGCCTCGCGTTATTATCGCCGAATTTAGCGGTATATTGATAGGCTTTATCGTCCACGAGGCAAAGCGAATCAGGCGCATAAGCTGGGCGGATATCGAAGCGGCGACTTTCGCCTCAAACGCCGGAACGCTGGATAAAGGCAAGATAACAGGCGTAACTCGCATCGAAAACGACGAAGTTTTGCTAATATTAGACCTTGAAAGCGTCGTCGAAGAGCTTGGCATTTATAGCCCGAAAATGGAAGTAGAGATCGATCAAAGTAAGCTTTTAAGCGGTTTAGCACTGGTGCTAGACGATAGCTCGACGGCAAGAAAACTAGTAAAAGATATGCTAGAAAAAATGGGACTAAAAGTAGTCGAAGCAAAAGACGGCGTAGAGGGGCTTGCTAGGATGGAGGATCTTTACGAGATGTACGGCGATAAGTTAAATAACTTTTTAAGGGTGATTTTGAGCGATATCGAGATGCCTCAGATGGACGGATACCGCTTTGCATCGACGATAAAAGACGATCCGAGATATACGGGAATTCCTATCATATTTAACTCTTCTTTAAGCAACGACTATAGCGAAGCTCAAAGCAAAGAGGCTGGAGCCGCCGCGTATCTAACCAAATTTGACGCATCGCTATTTTATAACGAAGTGCTTCGCGTGATCGAAGCGCACAAGAAATAAGGGGGAAAATCATGGATGATATGAGAGAAATAATGGAAGACTTCCTGGTTGAAGCCTTCGAACTAGTAGAACAAATAGACCATGACCTTATAGAACTTGAGTCAAATCCTGAAGATTTAGAGCTTTTAAATAGAATTTTCCGCGTTGCGCATACGGTCAAGGGATCATCGAGCTTTTTAAATTTCGATATCCTTACTAAGCTTACGCACCATATGGAAGACGTGCTAAACAAGGCTCGTCGCAATGAACTAAAGATAACTCCGGATATCATGGACGTGGTACTAGAGTCCGTAGATATGATGAAGGGGCTACTGCACGGTATCAGAGATAGCGGTAACGATACGGACGTAGGCATCGAGATAGAAGATATCTGCAAAAGACTAACCGCGATATCCGAAGGCGAAGCCCCGAGTGCGGCCGCTAGCGAGCCTGCTCCCGCGGCGCCAGAGCCTGTGGTAGAGACGCCGAAAGAGCCTGAGCCCGAACCCGTTAGCGATGAGAATTTATCAAATTTAAGCGACGACGAGGTCGAAGCCGAGATAGAAAGACTACTAAAAGTAAGAAAGGCCGAGGATCAAGCAAGACGTGCTCAAAAAGCAGCCGGAGGCGAAGCGCCAAAACCTGCCGCACCGGCTGCGCCGCAAGCTGCCGCTCCCTCAAATTCTGCGCCGACTCCAAAGCCCGCTCCAGCAAAGCCTGCCAACAAAAAAGAGGACAAAAAGGTCCCGGCCCCGTCCAGCGGAGCTAGTGCAGACGAGCAGACTATACGCGTCGAGGTTAAGCGCCTAGATCACCTGATGAACCTGATCGGCGAGTTGGTGCTTGGCAAAAACAGATTGCTTAAAATTTACGACGACGTCGAGGAGAGATATGAGGGCGAGAAATTCCTTGAGGAGCTAAATCAAGTAGTGTCTAGCCTAAGCCTAGTGACTACCGACATACAGCTAGCCGTTATGAAAACGAGGATGCTACCTATCGCGAAGGTATTTAATAAATTCCCTCGTATGATCCGCGATCTAAGCCGCGAGCTAAATAAGCAAATCGACCTTGAGATCACGGGTGAGGAGACGGAGCTTGATAAATCTATCGTCGAGCAAATCGGCGATCCGCTCGTGCATATGATAAGAAACTCGTGCGACCACGGCATCGAGGACGGTCCTACCAGACTAGCTGCAGGCAAACCGGAAAAAGGCACCATCCAGCTAAAAGCCTATAACGAAGGCAACCATATCGTAGTCGAGATCACCGACGACGGTAAGGGGCTAGACGCCGATATGTTAAAGGCACGCTCGATAGAAAAGGGCATCATCACCGAGCGCGAAGCCGATACTATGAGCGATAAAGAGGCGTTTGGACTTATATTTAAACCTGGATTTTCGACTGCTGCGAAGGTAACTAACGTAAGCGGTCGCGGCGTGGGAATGGACGTCGTAAAAACGAATATCGAAAAGCTAAACGGCATAATCGACATCGAAAGCGAAGTGGGCAAGGGCACGACGATGAAGCTAAAGATTCCGCTCACGCTAGCTATTATCCAGTCGCTTTTAGTAGGCGCACAAGAGGAGTTTTTCGCTATTCCTCTGGCAAGCGTCTTAGAGACTGTGCGCGTGCCGATCGACGATATCTATACGATCGACGGTAAAAACGTGCTCAGACTACGTGACGAGGTGCTTTCGCTGGTTAAGCTATCTGATATCTTTGGTGTCAAACAGGTCTTTGACGGCGGCGATCAGACATACGTGGTCGTTATCGGCGTAGCGGAAGCAAAGCTTGGCATCATCGTAGATAGCCTCGTAGGGCAAGAGGAGATCGTCATAAAATCAATGGGCGATTATCTGCAAAATATCCCTGGAATCGCGGGTGCAACGATAAGAGGTGACGGCCGCGTAACGCTCATCATCGACGTAGGTATGATGATGGAGATGGCAAAAGATATAAAAGTAGACATAAAAGCCAGCATGGAATCCTCAAAAAGCGTCAAAGAAAAACCGAGCGATTATAAAGTGCTGATCGTCGACGACTCGAAGATGGACAGAACCATAATGCAAAAATCGCTAGCCCCTCTTGGCGTAACGGTGATCGAGGCTACCAACGGAGTCGAGGCTCTAACTATCGTAAAATCTGGCGAACACGCGCTTGATGCGATGCTAATCGATATCGAAATGCCGCGAATGGACGGCTACACGCTAGCAGGCGAAATTCGCAAGTACTCAAAATATAGAAATTTGCCGTTAATAGCCGTAACTTCAAGAACGTCAAAAACCGACAGGCTAAGAGGCGTGGAGGTAGGAATGACTGAGTACATCACCAAGCCGTATTCGTCTGAGTACCTTGAAAACGTAGTTAGAAAAAATATCAAACTAATAGGATAGAACATGAACGACAAACTAAATCAGGTTCTAAAAAGACAAAAAAGACAGGTGATAGACCCGAGTGAAAAAGAGCGCGAGGAGATCGTCCAGCTAGTCGGCTTTATCGTGGGCGACGAGGAGTATGCGATACCTATTTTAAATATCCAAGAGATCATTAAACCGATCGAATACACTCGCGTGCCTAGCGTACCTGAGTATGTTTTGGGCGTATTTAACCTGCGCGGTAGCGTCATCCCGCTAATCGACTTGAGAAAGAAATTTTCTCTAAACGCCGCAAAACCAAGCCCAAGCACGAGGTATATCGTAATGAAAGAGGGCGATAACGTCGCGGGATTTGTGATTGATAGGCTAACAGAAGCCATCAGAATACAGCAAAACAGGATCGATCCGCCGCCTGAAACGCTTTTAAAAGACAAAGGCATGATTTACGGTATCGGCAAAAGAGATAATAATATCCTTACGATTTTAAAAGTCGAAACGTTGCTAAAGCGCGATTTCTAGGATCAAATTTGATAAAGCTTTGCGTATTTGATTTTGATTCGACCCTGATGGACGGCGAGACGATAGATTTTTTAGCTGCAGCAAAAGGCGTGGGCGACGAGGTCAGCGAAATAACTGCAAAAGCGATGGCGGGCGAGCTTGATTTTTTTGAGAGCTTGACGCGCCGAGTGTCGCTTTTAAAGGGGCTTGAGCTTGCTAAAGTAGATCAAATTTGCTCAAATTTGCCGCTCATGCCAGGAGCCGCCGAGCTGATCGCACATCTAAAAAGCAAAGGCATCAAGGTCGTTGTTTTTAGTGGCGGATTTCACTCGGGCACCGATAGAGCGCAAGAAAAGCTCAAATTTGACGCTAGCTTTGCAAACATCCTGCATCACAAAGACGGCGTCCTAACCGGGCTTGTGGGCGGCGAGATGATGTTTGGCTTTTCAAAGGGCGCGATGCTTGTAAATTTGCAAAAAATGCTCGGTATCTCAAAAGAACAGACGATGAGCGTGGGCGATGGCGCCAACGACCTATCTATGTTTGAGCATTCAAATTTGAAAATCGCGTTTTGCGCGAAGCAAATTTTGAGGCAAGCGGCAACTTGTTGCGTGGATAAAAAAGATTTGCGCGAGATCATAAATTTGATATAAAAAGGCGAGAAAAATGTTTAATAACGATATAAATTTTTCATTGTGGTGCGACTTTATCGAGCGCGACTTTTTGCAAGACGAGTTTGAAAATTTACTTCAAATCGGCGCTATTAACGGCGTGACCTCAAACCCGTCCATCTTTAAAGCCGCGTTTTTATCGGACTCCTACAAAGACGTCATCGGCCAAATGGGCAAAAAATATCCAAAGGCTCTTTACGAGGCGCTCGCGGTGCAAGATATCAAGATAGCCGCGACCAAGCTTTTGAGGCATTACGCAAATGGCGACGACGGGTTTGTTAGCATCGAGGTCGATCCTAGCTTTTGCGATAACGCCGCAGCTACGGTGGACGAGGGCGCTAGGCTGCACGCGGAGATCGGCATGCCAAACGTCATGATCAAAATCCCTGCGACAAAAGCTGGCTTTGAAGCGATGAGCGCATTAAGCGCGCGCGGTATCGCAGTAAATGCGACGCTGATTTTCTCGCCTGAGCAGGCTGTAGCATGTTTGGACGCTTTTGAAGAGGGCGTGAAGGCTTATGAGAAGAAATTTCCGCTAACGCCGCTACCAAAAAGTGTGATTAGTATTTTTGTTAGCAGATTTGATCGCTTGCTAGATGAAAAGATGCGTGAAAACTCGCTACCGACGGGTCAAATCGGCATCATGAACGCGACTAAAATTTACAAAATCATAGAAAATAAAAACTTACCTACGACGCGCGCGCTGTTTGCTAGTACGGGCGTAAAGGGCGATGAGCTGGCAAAGGATTATTACGTAAAAGAACTAATGTATCAAAATGCGGTAAATACGGCTCCGCTCGATACTATTAAAGCATTTATCGCTAGTAAAAACGAACCTAAAACCGCTGTTAGTGACGATAGTATAGAGAAATTTTTCGGCGTGGTAAAAAGAGCCGATATAGACATGGAGAAGGTTTATAAAGACTTGCTAAACGACGGCTTAAAGCAGTTTGTGACGGCATTTGAAGATATAATGAAAGCGCTTAAATGAAGCCTTTGAGATTCACTTCGTCGCAGCAAGAAGATGCAATGGACTACGAGCCTATCGGTTCTAGTATTAAATTTGACACTCAAGACGACGAACTTGAGCGTATCATAAATCTAAGAGCGAATGCGGTAAAAAACGATATACAAAAAATAAGAGATAAAAATAAAGAAGATTCGCAAGAAGAGCAAATAATAGAGCTAAAATCTGAAAAAGATGAGCAGAAGATCGGCGAAGTTACAGATAAAAATTTGAGCGATCATGAGCCCGTGTTTAAATTTGGACAAAATTTTGATTTTGAGAACTTGCCTGCACTCAAACCCATAGACGACGAGCCCGGTGACTTGGAAGCAAAAAAATACGAGCTAAGCGAAAATCTCCAAGCTATCAACGAAGCACTGAGCGAAATAGACGCACTGGACGAGATGCCGCCAAAAAAAGATGAGTTTGACGAGACTGCGAACGCTACGGCGCAAGAGCAGTTGATTTGCGATGAAACGCCGGATGTAAAATTTGGCGGAGATAACGTAAGTTTGGATGATTTAGGTATTAAATTTACGCAAGAAGAGGTCGGCATGCAACAGCACCCTAGCGAAAAGGATCAAATTTTAGACTTTTTTCAAAACGAATTTAGCATAGTTCAAGATGAAGAAAATAAAGATATAGAGGATAAAATCGGCATAATCAATAACGATGACGCCAGCGACAAAAACGAGATAAACGCAATCCCTGTGCAGCCGAATTTAAACGTTGGTTTTGGAGATGATCGGCAAAATAAAGAGCAAAAAAATATCGACGAATCCATAAATTTGCGCGAATCGCAAGCGCAAAATTTAGAGCCGAATTTCGCACAAATGCAAACTGCCGCAAATAAAGTTGCGGCACAAGCGCAAACTATAAATGATAAGCAAGAAAACCAAACAAATACGTTAAAAAAACCTGAAGCGCGACCGGTTAAATACAAGGACAGGGCGGCTCTTTTAGCCGAGCTTGGCATCGGTATGGAAGATGAAACTTTCGGGACGCCGATTAGAACCACGGTGCCGCAGAGCGACGAAGAGAACGAAAAAAAAGCCGAAATGAAGGTTATACTGGATGGGTATCTAGCAAAACTTATCGAGCTTGGCGGTAGCGACTTGCATGTAAAATCCAACAAAGTAGTTCGCGGTAGATTTAACGGCGAGATATTTACGATGGGCGATAAAATTTTAGATTACGACAACTCGATACTACTTGCAAAGGAGATTTTAGGGGCGAATTATTACAATCTTATGAAAAGAAAGAGCGTGGATTTTACATATAAATTAAACGACGACTACCGTTTCCGTTCAAACGTCTTTTTGCAGATGGATGGCGTATCTTTCGTATTTAGAACGATTCCGACGAAAATTCCTACGATGTCCGAGCTTTTATTGCCGCCGGTTATTGAAAAGCTTTGCAATAAAGTAAATAGAGGTATCGTCCTAGTAACGGGACCTACCGGTAGCGGTAAAACTACGACGTTAGCTAGTATGATAAATCACCTAAACCACACGAAAAACTATCATATCGTCACTATCGAAGATCCGATCGAGTTTATCTACAACGACGACAAAAGCGTAATAAATCAGCGCGGTATCGGTCAAGACGTCGATAGTTTTGCCGACGCACTAAGGGCCTCTTTGCGTGAGGACCCGGATGTTATATTTGTAGGCGAGATGAGAGACCTAGAGACTGTTAGAACCGCGATAAACGCCGCAGAAACCGGCCACTTGGTGCTTGCTACGCTTCACACCCTTGATGCTAAAGAAACTATCGGCCGCGTTATAAATATGTTTCCTAAAGAGGAACAAATCCGCATAAGGA
>JBHRQF010000013.1:0-12665 GCA_042645325.1 Campylobacter sp.
TGTGATTCATGATGCCCTCGCCTTTCGTATCGGTCAAAAACTGGCTTCTAAAGCCGATTAGGCCGCGCGCAGGGATCTCAAACTCGATCCTAGTCTGTCCGTCGCCGGTCGGGTTCATCGAGACCATCTCGGCCTTTCTGCGTCCTAGTTTTTCGATCACGGTACCGCTAAACTCGTCCGGCACGTCGCACACTAGTAGCTCAAATGGTTCGCAGCGCACGCCTTCGATCTCTTTTACGATAACCTCAGGACGTCCGAGGCAAAACTCAAAGCCCTCTCGGCGCATATTTTCGGCCAAAATCGTGATTTGCAGCTCGCCGCGGCCGCTAACCTTAAATTTGCCCTCACCGATATTTTCGTATCGCATCGCGATGTTTGTTTTCATCTCGCCGGATAAACGCTCGTCAATCTTGTTTGAGGTTACGTGTTTACCCTCGGTGCCCGCTAGCGGACTGTCGTTTACGCTAAACACAACGCTAAGCGTAGGCTCCTCGATCTTTAACGGATCAAGCGGCATCGGAGAGTTTGGATCTACGACGCTATCGCCGACGTCTAGCGCCTCAAAGCCCGCTATCGCTACGATATCGCCCACCTGCGCCTCGTCTATATCGCGGCGCTCAAGACCCAAAAATCCGATGAGTTTTGAAATCCTACCCGTCGTTTTCGTACCGTCTGCTTTAGCAAGCATCACATTTTGGTTTTTAGAAATTTTACCGTTGAAGATACGCGCGATGCCGATTTTACCGACGTAGTTGTCGTAATCAAGCGTGAAAACCTGAAGTTGCAAAGGGTTGTTTATATCGCCGCTAGGAGCCGGAACGTGAGACAAAATCGTCTCGAAAAGCGGCTGCATATTTACGTTTTCGTCGGCCAAATTTAGCTTCGCGTAGCCGTTTCTAGCCGCTGCGTAAACGACGGGAAACTCTAGCTGCTCGTCGTTTGCCTCAAGCGCTACGAAAAGGTCGAAAATCTCGTTTATCACGCGATCCGGATCGGCTGCGGGTTTGTCGATTTTATTTACGACGACGATCGGGCGAAGGCCGAGCGAGAGCGCCTTTTTCACGACGAATTTAGTCTGCGGCATTACGCCTTCTTGCGCGTCTACGAGCAGCAAAACGCCGTCTACCATCTTTAGCACGCGCTCTACCTCACCGCCAAAATCGGCGTGGCCCGGGGTGTCGATGATGTTGATCTTGGTGTCTTTGTAGCGGATCGCGGTGTTTTTAGAGAGGATCGTGATGCCGCGCTCGCGCTCGATATCGTTGCTATCCATCACGCGTTCGCCGACGGTTTGGTGCTCGTTAAAAGTACCCGATTGTTTCAAAAGCTCGTCAACCATCGTAGTTTTGCCGTGATCGACGTGAGCGATGACGGCGATGTTTCGTATCTTTTCCAAATTTTTCTCCGTTATTAAAATGGGGCTGATTTTAGCCAAATTTTCCTTATAAAAATAATAAAGCCGTTGTGGAACGTTTCTTGCATAGCTCATGAAAGTTAAATTTAAAGGTTTTTTATGCAGACTACTCAAAACGATATTTTGTCCTTTGACGCGAGCATCAAAAGCGGCGTGAAAAAGCAGAGCAAAAGCTCGCAAAAAGGCGGCAAAGAGGACGGCGCATTTCTCTCTATGGTGCTAGACGCGGCCGCTAAAAAGGGCGAAAATTTAAGCGAAAAAGATCTAAAAGAGATGGCAAAAGCGGTAAATTTATCCGCCCAAACGGTTCAAAACGGGCAAATCAAAGCGCCTATCCAAAGCACGGACGTAAAAGAAATTTTAGGCGAGGAAGCGGCGGAAAATTTGTTTGAAAACGCGACTTTTATGCAGCTTTTGCAAATTTTGGAGATGCTTAGCGGCGGCGAGAAAATCAGCAAATTTCCAAATTTTGAAAACCGCTTAGCCAAAGCGCTATCAAGCGAAACGACGCTAAACGAGCTAAGGGGAGCCAAAAATCTAAACGAGCTAATAGAGATCGCAAATAAGCTAAATTTAGGCCTGGAAAATATCGAAGTGACGCAAGAGCAGGCCGACGAGCTAGGCGAGAAATTTCCAAATTTGGCGAAAAAAGATTTCTTTGAACCCGTAACTCCTAAGAAAAATTTTGCATTTAGCGAGCTAAAAAACAAGGTCGAAGAGGCCATAAACGCAAACGAGCCCGAGCCAAAAGATACGCTAAATAAGCTACTAGCCGCCGTGCAAGAAGAGCAAAATAAATCACAACCCAAAGACGTAGGCGCAAAAGCGCAAGATACGCAAAATTTGGCTCAAAACTCCAAAATCATAAAAGAAGCGGTAAAAAACGAAGACGAGAAAGAGGCGAATTTAAAAGACGAGAAGCCAAACCTCAAAGCCGAAGGCGAGCTAAATTTAACCGCCGCAAAAAGCGAAAAATCGGGGCTCGGTCAAGACTCTAAAAAGATAAATTTGCAAAATTTGCTATTTCCGGAGCGAGAGAGCGCCGAGGAGCAAGTTTTAACCGAACCGCAAAGCGGCGATAACGAAAATAGCGAACTAAACGCGATGGTAAAAGACGTAATCTCAAATGCCAAAGCGCAAACTAGAAATTTCCAAGCCGTGCGCGAGACGTTTGATAACTTTAGCTCAAATTTAAAAGAGCAAGTCGCGGCATACAAATCGCCGTTTATGCGCTTTAACATCACGCTAAATCCACTAAATTTGGGCGAAGTCGAGATCACGATGGTAAATCGCGGCAACAATCTGCATATAAATTTCAACTCAAATACGCAGACGATGAACCTCTTTTTACAAAATCAGGCCGAGTTTAAAAACAGCCTCGTAAATATGGGCTTTACCGAGCTTGAGATGAACTTTAGCGATCAAAATCAGCCTAAAAAAGAGCAAGGGCAAAAGAGCTACAAAGGCTCCAAATTTAGCTCCGACGACGCAGAGCAAGGCGAACCTGTAGCGCCTCGCTTAGAACTCGTCATTCCGCGATATGTATAAATTTGGAATCAAATTTGCTTGAGATATAAAAATTTAAAGGATAAAAGATGTCAAACGGACTAGAAACCAATAACTTTACGGTAAACAACCAGGCCGCCAAAAAATCGGCGGACGCCCTACAAAAGGCCGCAGGCACCAATCCAAACGCCCAGCTAGATAAGGACGCTTTTATGAAACTTCTTTTGACCGAGCTTCAGTATCAAGACCCGACAAGCCCGATGGACACGGAAAAAATGCTAACCCAAACTAGCCAGCTAGCCTCGCTTGAAATGCAAGAAAATACAAACAAAATGATGCAAAAGCTAGCCGACCAGCTAAAAAATAGCACCAATATGTACGCCGTCGGAGTGCTCGGCAAGATGGCTAAAATCGGCGATAGCGGCATCGTAAAAGAAGAAGGTTCGGGCGTCAAATTTGCGGGATTTTTAGAAAGCGCGGCAAAAGGCGGTACGATAAATATCAAAGACGGCACCGGCAAACTCGTAAGAAAGCTGGAGTTTGGCGAAGCAAAAGCTGGCGCAAATACATTCGAGTGGGACGGCAAGGATAGCGCCGACAACGACGCAAAAGCAGGCACCTACTCGGTAGAGATAAACTATGTCGATCACGCTGGCGGCGCCAAAACCGGCGGCGTAGGCAACTATCTCGTAGAAGGGGTTAAATTTATCGACGGCGTCGCACAGGTAAAGGTCGGCGGACAATACGTCAGCATCGACAAAGTCAAAGAATTTACCGAGCCGTCAAAAGGATAAATCCATGGTAAGAAGCCTATATAACGGCGTTAGCGGAGTCAGAACGCAGGGATTTAGCATGGACGTGTGGGCGAACAACATCGCCAACATAAACAACGTCGGCTTTACCGCTTCGATACCGGAATTTAAAAGTATTTTTTATCAGACATCCTTTGCTGCGGGCAATAACCCGACCCAAGATCAAGTCGGTCTGGGCGCAACGGGCATGACGACGGCGCTTAGCTTTTACAAGCAGGGCCCGTTTATGAAAACCGATAACGTCCTAGATATGGCAATCGGCGGCAAGGGGTTTTTCGGCGTAACGAACGGCTCTGGCACATACTATACGCGCGCCGGTAGCTTTGGCGTCGATAAAGAAAGATATCTCGTAACAAATCAAGGCAACTACGTACTAGGAACGCAAAATACGCTAACGCAAGTAACTCCAAGCCAGGGCGCGATAGAGGCTTTCGGTAGAGTAAACAGCACCGCCGCAGTCACGCAGGCATACACTTTAGGATCAGACACCACAGACCTTGATGTCGGCGACATCGGCTCCCAGGGCAAAATTCGCCTACCGGAGTTTTTGTATCTACCGACCAAACCAACTTCAAAGGTGACCTTTAAAGGAAATCTCGACTCATCTTTCAAAACCGAGCCAACCACTTTGCCAGTCGATAACGCCACATATAATAGCAGCATAGACAACCCCTCTAGAACCATAAATTTACGCGGGCGAGTCACGGCTGACGATACGATAACCCGCCCTAGAAAAGGCGATCTCATCACCGTAACGGCAACCGACGCGAACGGCAAAACGGCTGAATTTAGCGCTCCGATCGACGAAAACGGCAACTGGAGCATAAGTCAAAAATTTGAAAGAGATTTTGATCTAACGACCGCTCCAAATTTGACTGCAAAAATAAACACTACTAAAGAAGCGGCAAATCAAGAAAAATTCGTAACCGAGCTTTTAAATGCAGACGGCACGAAAAATAAACTTGAGCTAACGCTAACAAAACGCGTACCTCAGAGCGCTAACGGTACGGTTTGGGATGCGGCGGCTACCGTAAAAGACGCAAGCGGCGCAGTTATCTCGAACGCTAACGGCGAGTTAAATTTCGACCACGAAGGTAGACTTGTTGGCTCTACTTTAAGCGCTCTAGATAATAACGGCTCGCAAATCGAGCTAGACTTCGGCACTCCCGTGGCTGCGGGTCAAATTTACTCAGGCGTCACTAGCACGTCTCAAGCCAAAAGTATCTCGATCGCTCAAGACGGCGTACGCGAGGGTATTTTAAAGGATTATTACACCAACGATTCTGGAAATATCTTGGCGCAGTTTACAAACGGCCAAGTCCGCTCCGTCGGCAAAGTCGCTCTCTATCACTTCCAAAACGAGCAAGGTCTTGCAAAAATGGGCGATAATATCTATTCGCAAAGCGTGAATTCCGGCGCGGCCTTTTTCTATAAAGACGCGGGCGGCAAAAGTATCTACGGCGCCAAACTAGCTAGCAGCATGCTCGAGCAGTCAAATGTCGATCTAGCCCAGGCTCTAACGGAAGTCATCGTCACGCAAAAAGCCTACGACGCTAACGCCAAGAGCATAACGACTAGCAACGAAATGCTCCAACGCGCGATCGAGCTAAAACGCTAAATTTAGCCCGCAAATTTGACGCGGGTTTTTAAATTTAGCCGTAGCCGTAAAAGCCAAATTTAACGCGATAAAATAGCCTGCTTCAAGATATCTAAATAAATTTTTAGCTAAAATCAGCCCCGAAAATTTACAGAATAAAGAAAAAAATTATGAACCGAAAAAGAATCTACAATCCAAGCTCAAATGAAAATTTGACCGATCGCCGCGTTTTTAACGGCAATCCGCACGGCATTTTAAATTTCACCAAGGCAAAATACCAATGGGCGCTCAAACTCTGGGACCTAATGGAAGCTAATACCTGGTTTCCAAAAGAGGTCGACACCACGGACGATGTACGCGACTACGCCTACAACCTCACACAGGCCGAAAAACGCATGTACGATCTAGTCTGGAGCCAGCTCATCTCGATGGATAGCTTCCAGACCAACAACCTAGCCGACAACATCAACCCCTACATCACCGCACCCGAAATCAACGCCTGTTTAGCGCGCCAAGCCTACGAGGAGGCCAACCACTCCAAGTCCTACGCCGTCATGGTCGAGGCCATCTGCGACAACACCGACCTGATCTACGAGATGGAAAAGCACGACGAAGTGCTACGCGAGAAAAACGACTACATATCAAGCGTTTACGAGGAGCTTGCAGGCGAAGTGACGGACGAGAAGCTACTGCTAGCCATGGTCGCTAATCAAATTTTAGAGGGCATTTATTTTTACAGCGGTTTTACAGCGATCTACGCTCTAGCGCGTGCTGGCAAGATGCTAGGCAGCGCGCAGATGATACGCTTTATCCAGCGCGACGAGATCACGCATCTGCTACTTTTCCAAAACATGATAAACAGCGTTCGCACCGAGCGTTCCGATCTTTTCACACCCCAAACCGAGGCTAAAATTTACGACATGTTCGAGCGCGCGGGCGAGCTTGAGATCAAATGGGGCAAATACATCACGCAAAACCAGATCATGGGCTTTACCGACGACATCATCGAGCAATATATCCGCTACCTCATCGACCAGCGTCTAGTCGCCATCGGATTAAAACGCCGCTACAACGTCCCTCACCCGATAAAATGGGTCGATGATTTTGCTAAATTTAACGACCAGAAATCAAATTTCTTTGAAGCAAAGGTGACGAATTACAGCAAAGGAAGCATCAGTTTTGACGACTTTTAGTCCGAATTTATGCCCTATCGTCCTAACTGCGCCGACCTGCCAGCAAAGACAGGACGAACTACTAGAAAAAATCGCCGCCACGCCCAGAAACTCCATCATCTTAGCCAGCGAGCTGTGCGTGAGCGGATATGATTTCGACGGATTTTTTAGCGGCGCAAACCGAGCAATGCTCGGCGGCTCGATCGGCAGCTTTGACGCCATACTTTTTGAAGCGCTACAAGAAGCGCTCAGTCCCGATAAATTCCTTGGGCTAACGCATCTAACGAGCCTAAACCGCGCCAAAGGTCTCGCGCAAATTTCAATCACGCAGGCGCAAAAAAACGAAATTTACAACGAATTTATCTTGTTAAACAGCCAAAACGTCTTTTACACGCAAAATAAATCAAAGCTTTTTCGCCCGAATTTAGAGTACGAAATTTTCGCCGCAGGCGACGAGTCGGCGATAAAGCCTTTTGATTTTAAAGGGCTAAAGATCGGCGTTCTCATTTGCTTTGAGCTTAGGTTCGTCAAGCTTTGGGAGCAACTAAAAGACTGCGACGTCATCCTAGTGCCCGCCATGTGGGGCAAGGCGCGCGAGGACGCATATCTTACGCTTTGCAAGGCTCTAGCGCTTGCTAACAGCTGCTACGTCGTGGCCGCAAGTTCGCTTGATTTAGAGTTTTCGGGCGTGTTTTTGCCAAGCGGCGAATTTGCGAAAGAGGCCAAATTCGACGCAAATTTAATCCTTGAAACCAAACGAAATTTGGGGTTTTTATGACCGCTCTAGAAAAATCAAAATGCACAAACATGGCCGATGAGATCGGCGATATACTCACTCTGACGCCCTCACTCTACAAGGCTCTTTGCGACACGCCACGCGAGATCTTTGCGCCCGTCACTCGCCACGCGTACAGCCTAGACGCCCAGCCTATCGGCGGCAATCAATGGATCAGCTCGCCTCTAACGGTCGCCAAAATGACGCTAGCGCTTGAGGCCGAAGATATCGACAACGCCCTAGAAATCGGCTGCGGTAGCGGCTATCAGGCGGCGATTTTGTCGCATTTGGCACACAGGGTTTTTAGCGTCGAGCGCATCGAAAAGCTCGCAAACGAAGCCAAAAAACGCTTTGAGGCGCTTAAAATCCACAACGTCCACGTGCGATTTGACGACGGAAACGTCGGCTGGAAAAGCTACGCGCCATACGACAGGATCTTGCTCTCGGCGGCGGCGCAGCAGGTACCGCAGACGCTTTTTAATCAGTTAAAAAACGGCGGTATTTTAGTAGCTCCTATCAAAAAAGACGGCAAACAGTTTATCGTCAAATTTACAAAGGATGCTCGCGGCGAGATAACGCAAAAAGCGCTTGACGAGTGCTTGTTCGTACCGCTTTTGGGCGGGATAGAGTAGCGCGGACCGTCAAATTTGACACCGCTATTTTTACAAACTCCGCTTTTAAATTTAACTACGCAAACTCGTTTATCATGCAAATTTAGCCATACGTTAAACCTAAAACTGTATAATCGTCATACAAATTCTTAGCAAAGGAGCTAAAATGGCAACAGATCGCGAGTTGGTTAATTTCTCAGAGGAACACGAGCTAAATACGGTGCTAGCAAGGCACGGCAAGGCCCAAAGCATCGCAAACCGCGAGGTGCTTTGCGAGCTCGGTAAAGAGTGCAAGGAAAAACTAGGCAAAAGAGTGCTAACGCAAGATGAATTTGACGAGTTTTTAAAACCCGTTTTAAGTCGCTTGGAGAATAAAAGAGCTTAAATTTCGGGGGCTTTCCCCGAAATTTCTATCAAAATTTTCTACTTATATACTCCGCCATTTTTAAATTTATTTCTTTACCTCACTATAAAAATCTCCAAATTTGCCAAATTTAATGCTCGCTTTGGTTAAATTTGACTTCAAATTTAAAAACCCGCCAAAACGAACAAAATATCGCCAAAATCCCAACGCGGCAAATTTAATATTAGCATAAATTCGGCGCAGTACCGAGAGAAAATAATCCAAACCCAAACCGCGCCGAATTTAACCGAGCTACGCCTTAAAAATGCACCTTAAATTTCGCCCAAAAGCTTCTGCCTGGCTCATAAAGCCTCGTGCCGTTCGGGATAGTCTCGTAGCCTGCGATACCGCCGCCATAGCCGCCTTTTGAGTTATGATAGGCATATTTGGCGTCGTTTAGGTTTTCCGCCGCTAGCAAGAATTGATAATTTTTATATTTGTAGCCCGCGCTTAGCCCCAGCGTCCAAAAGCTATCGCTCTTACCCAGGTCCATACCGCCCATGTCGCCGTAGCCCTTTTGCGCGCGGTTTTGCGACGCGTTAGCGTAGAAGTCAGCCTTGATGAACCAGTCTGGCTTTTCTAAACCGGCGCTTAGTTTAAACGCTAGAGGCGAAACCTTAGGCAGTGCGTCGCCGTCTTTTAGGCCGCCCGCGTTTTTAGTCACCTTGCCGTAGACGTAGGATACTCCCGCCCCCAGCCTAAATATATCGGCTAGTAGCGTAGTGCCCTCTATCTCACCGCCATATAGCAGGGCGTCGGTATTAAAGGCGTCTGAGGACATGCCCATAGGATTATATTTTAGCATGATATAATCATCCATCTTTGAGACGAAGAAATTTGCGCTTAGCTCGTAGTTTTTATCTTTTAGCACTGCACCAAAATCCAGCTGCGTGTTTCTTTCTTTACGTAGCGCTAGGTTTGCGTCCTTATTTGTTTCCCAGTGATCAGGCAGTCTTTGTGCATGCCCTAGCCCTGCATAAAGCGTTAAATTTTGCAGATATTTTTCGTATCTAAAAAACCCTGAGAATAAATTTTCTTTCCTGCTTTTATGCGTTTTTAACAGTTTTCTCTCGCCCGCATCAAGCCTAAGTCCGCCAAAAAGCCCGTAGTCGTTTTCAAGGACGTATTCGTTTTAAGTGTATATCGTTTTATACGTTACCTTGCGCTCTTTTACGTGCGGCTTTGATACGGCGGCGTCCATTTGGGCTTTAGATACGCCGGCTCCGCCCGTTCCGGCGCTTCTCCACTTAAATACATCCTCAGAGTACCCAGCGCCAAGATAACTTGTTAGATTATCGAAATTTAACTCGCCTTCTAGCTTAAAGCCGTACATATCGCGTATCGGGTGACTGATACTATATCCCTTGCCGAGCCCCGTGCCCGGCACCACCGGACGCATGGTGAAGTTGTCCATTATATGGTCGATTTGATGATAGTACGAGCTTAGCCTGATCTTGTGCTCGCCGACGTCTTGTTCAAATTTGAGTCCGAAAGATTTACGGTCAAACTGTATGCCGTCCCTCATCCTATCGGCATACGCCGCTTCGCCCTCGCCTAGATCCGCGCTTAACTGCAATGCGGTAGTTTCCGTGGGCGTTAGCGTGCCTACGAGCGAGACGCTGTTGCGTTTATAGTGCGTATGTATTTTCTGCCCGCCGCCGCTTTTATAATCGCCGCTCTCGTAGTGTCCGCCGGAAACCTCTATACTGCCCAGCTCGTTGCCCGCCGCTACGTCCGCGGTAGTTTCAAACCGCTTAAAACTGCCGCCCAGCACGCTTACGTTTCCTCCGAAGCTCGGTTTTGACAGCCTTGCTATCTCTCTATCGAAAAATATACCGCCGCTAATGAGTGCGCCGTATCTGACGTCTTGCGGGCCTTTTACGATGCGAACCGAGCTGTAGTTTTGCGCCGAGATGTAGGTGATGGGCGTATCCATACGCATGCCGCAGCCGCCGTTTAGCGTGCTACCGTCGATCAGTACCGGCAGCCTAGCCGCCGTCTGCGAACGATAATAAACCTCGCTGCCGCCTCCGCCCTTGCGCTCCATCGTAAAGCCGTTCAAATTTGAAAGCGATTTGGCGATATCGCTGTTTTCCAGTATCGCGCCTTTGCCGGCTATTTGGGCGTTGGTTGGTTCGTCGAGGGCTGATTTTTGCATTTTTGACGAGACGGTAACGGGACTTAAATTTACCGCTTCCTCGGCGCTAAGCATCAAATTTGACGCCATGGCCAGTGCCAAAACGTAAGAAATTTTCATTTTCGCTCCTATAAAATTAATATTTAATATTGAAATTGAAGCAAAAATAAACTTAAATAAAGAACGAATATTTATGTAATGTTAATTATTTTGTATGAAATTTGGCTCAAACTGTGCTATTTAGGCAGTTTGCGTTAAGCGTGTAGAAAAGTAACTTTAACGGATTAGAATTATAAATTTAGGTAATCTCGGTTTCATCAAATTTGAGCTCAACAAAACCGAGATTAAATTTACAAAATCTCTTTTACCAGTAGTTGCGGCGTGACGAGTCCGCGAAAAGAGTTTTTCGATACCGAAAAAACGAGGTCTATGCTCTCGCCTGCATGCGGCTCGCGAGTGAAGTTAAAAAACAGCGCCTCGAGGCACTTGCCGTCTTTTTGTAGGATTAGTTTTAGGTGATTTTGTTCTCTGCCGATTAGTTTTTTGTTTTTGACGACGGCGGATTTGATTTCAAAGAGCGGGCGCGGATTTTTCTGTCCGTAGGGCTCAAAATGCTCCAAAATTTCAAGCAACTCAAAGTCCACTTCGCCGGCTTCTATCTCGCCTAACGGCTCGTCAAACGCGCTGAATTCGTGCAAATCCATCAGCATACACGAGCTATTTATCGCGGTTTTAAACGCTTCTAAATTTGCCGGATCTATCACGATGCCGGCCGCCCCTTTGTGTCCGCCGTAGCCCGCAAGCAGCTCTTCGTGGCTAGCGATGAGCGAGAGGATGTCTAGCTTGCCCACGCTTCTAGCGCTGCCTTTGGCGCGGTTTTCGTCGATGCTAAAGACGATGGCGGGCTTTTTAAACTGCTTAGCCAGGCGCGAAGCGACGATACCGATGACGCCCTCGTGCCAGCCCCTGCCCCACGTTACGATGATGTGCTCGTCCTCGCGCACGTCCTTTAGCGAGCACTCAAAAAGCGTGCGCTCCTCCTCCTTGCGCGAGTTGTTAAAGCTCACGATGGTGTCGAGGCACTCGCAGGCGCGGTCTAAGCTTTTGGCGCGTAAGAACTCAAAAGATACGCTCGCATCGTCCATACGGCCCGAGGAGTTGATGAGCGGCGCGATGAGAAAACTGATGTCGTCGCACTCGAATTTATCTTTGCCGTAAAGCTGTTTTATCGCCGTAAATGCGGGCCTGCGCGAGCTGTTTAGGCGGTTTACGCCAAGCTTAACCAGGATGCGATTTAGATCGCGAAGCTCCATCATATCGGCAATTATCGCGATGGCGAGGAGGTCGAGAAATTTACCCATATCGTAGTTGATACGGCACACGTCTTTTAGCGCGCCGACTAGATACCACGCGACCTGAGCGCCGCAGATTTCGACGTTTGGAAAGTGGCAATCCTTTTGCTTCGGGTTTATGATCGCGTAGGCCTCGGGCAGGACGTCGGGCGGCATGTGGTGATCGGTGATGATGAGATCGATGCCCTTTTGCTTGCAAATTTGAGCCGCGTCGTTTGCCGAGATGCCGTTATCTCGGTCACGATGAGGCCAGCGTCGGCGATCTCCTCGACGATTTGCGGATTTAGCCCATAGCCGTCGCTAAAGCGATTTGGGATACGCACGAAATACTCGCTAACGCCCAAATCATCGAAAAACTCGGCCATTATGAAGCTGGCGATCACGCCGTCCACGTCGTAGTCGCCGACGACGACGATCTTTTCGTTTTGTTCGATCGCGCGTTTTATGCGCTCGGCACCTTTAAATACGTCCTTTAATGCATCAGGCGTAGGAATTTCTGAAAGTTTTTTGTGAATGTCCTTTTCAAATCTTTGGTTCAGTAATTCCTTTATCTTTTCCTTATTTAACATCGTTTTGACGGGCTTTCGCGTAAGCCTCGCCGTCAAATTTCGCCGCCTTGCCACCGTTTTTGCCTAAATTTTCGCTCGCCTCGGGGGTCAAATTTACCCCTATCGCGCCGCAAAAAAGGCTAAATTTTGGTTCAAATTTCATCTTTTTCCTTCTTTTTTATTTTCTAATGCGCAAATTATAGCTTTTTGAAATTTAATTTCTTATAATTTTAAACGAGTCGAAATTATATTTGAAATGATTTTAATTATTATATTTAAACCTAGGTTAAGATGCATTTTTGTATTATTAAGCTCTCATTTCAACAAAAAGGAACGAT
>JBHRQF010000014.1:0-12435 GCA_042645325.1 Campylobacter sp.
ATAAATTTCCTATAAATTTCTATATAATTCCTATCGACCGCTCGCTCGTCAAACTCGCGCACGGCGAGCTCCCGCCCGTTTCGTCCCATCTGTGCGGCCAAATTTTCGTCGTTTAGTAAAATTTCTATCTTTGCGGCTAGATCGGCCGAGTTTTTCGCCTCGCAAAGCAGGCCGTTAAAGCCGTTCGTCACGGCCTCATTGCAGCCAGCCACGTCGCTAGCCACGACCGCGCGGCTCATACTCATCGCCTCTAAAACCGTACGCGGAAAGCCCTCTTTGTAGCTTGGAAGCGCGAGTAGATAGCTAGCCTTTAAAAGCTGCGGCACGTCGTCTCTAGCGCCCAGATACCGCACGGCACCGCCAGTTAGAAATTTCGCGTCGGCTGTACTTTTGTTTCCTTCAAATCCTTCGCCCGCAAAGACGAACGCGCAGTCCTCGCGCCCGCGCAAAAGCTCGGCCGCCTCGTAAAACTCGCGCACGCCCTTGTGCCACATCGCGCGCGCTATCATCAGCACTATCTTTTTACCGCGCAGATCCTCGCCCAAATTTGCGGCCGATACGCTGTTTTCGTCAAATTTGAGCGTATCCACGCCAACGCTTTTTATCTTAAAAATTTTCTCCTCGGCTATCAGCCCGCGGCTTAAAAAATACGCCGGATCGGCCTCGTTTACGAACACGCAGCCGTCGCTCATCTTTAGCGCTTTTTTATAAAGCGTCTCAATCGCGGCGCGCACGAGACGGGTTTTTAAGTCGTTATCGATATAAAAGCTGCCAAGCCCCTCGACCAAATTTATCACGCGCTTTATGCCCGCTTTTTTAGCCGCAAAGGTGCCAAACACGTTTGATTTGTGCGCCGAGGTTTGTAGCAGATCCAAATTTAACCTGCGCAAGATATCGGCGAGCTTTTTTGAGTTTTCAAGTACGGTTAGAGGATTTAGGCTCGCGCGGTCAAGCTCGTATGTCACGCAGTTAAATTCGCTTTTTAGCCTATCCGTGTAGTCGCCCTTTGGCGCGATAGCGAACACCTCGTGACCGAGCCGCTTTAGCTCGCGCATGATCGGCGCGCGGAAAAAATAAATGCTCATATCGGCGTGACTCAAAAATCCAAATTTAGCCATTTTTAAAAATATCCTTTAAATTTTGCGCCCTCATCTTAGCAACCTATAAATTTTAACCGCGCCGTTTAAAACGACCGGCTCAAAGAGCTCTTTGTCGTAGTTTTCGAGTACGAAAAGCTGTATGTAGGCCGAGTTTAGCACCGCTTCGTCAAGCACCAAAAACCGCCTGTAATCCTTCATAAAAATGAGATAAATTTTACCGTCCGCGTCCATCTCATGCTTTTTGACGACCAGTTTGTCTTTCTCGTCGTAGCTTGTTTCAAAGTACGTATTTACGGATATTTCGCGCTCGCCGATATAGACTTTAGACGCGTCGCCAGATACGCTAAACCCTCCGCCGATATTTATCGTATCGCCATCCACCGAGTAGGGTTTGCCCGGATAAAATATCGCTCCGTACTCCTCGCCGCTGTTTAGATCGAGGTTTGAAAAGCGCAAAACGGCGCTAAAGATATCGATCATGGAGTCAGGCAGATAATAATAAATCTCGCGCGTTTTTTGCGGCGGCTGGAAATCCTTGCTATTTAGCGAATACAAAAACGAATTTACGCTAGTGGCGTTGTAGTCCTTTATCATCTGGTTTAAATTTAACCCGAATCTCTCGCTAAAATTTCGCTCGGTGTATTCGACCTCGAGACGCGCCATATTTGCCGACATGCGCTGGTTGCTAGCAAGAGCAAAGCTCACGGCGAAGTTATCCCTACCTAGGTGCTTGCCACCGTCGATGAGGGTTTTGACGTCCGCGTAGTAGCGGATCGGGTAGCCATAGTCCCACCACGCCAGCACGTAGTCCTCGCGCCCCGCGATCTTATGTAGTTTATCTAGGCTCTCGACCTCGCTTTTGGCAAAAACCGTGCCGACCTTGTAGCCGTAAATGTGCTCAAGACACGGCATCAAGGATAGCGCGGCGATACAAAAGACGCAAATTTTTTCTAAAAGGGCGTGTTTTTTGAGCGAGCTTAGGCCTGAGACCATAAAATAAGCCGCCCCGCAAATAAGCGCCGCCGCCGCAAACGTGGCTAGATATACGCCAAAGCCCGCCTCGCCGTCAAAATTTGGCGCGAAAACGGGAGATTTGCCGTGCAAAAGGCTGTAATATTTATCAAAATACAAAAAGAAAAACGCAAAAAACGCCGCTAAACAAACGGTGCAAAATTTGTCTAAAATTTTATCTTTTTTGAAAAAACTCACGCAAAGCGCCGCAAAATATCCAAATCCTATCGCCATCACGGGCACGGAGTAGATCGTAAATCTAAGCCCGCCTTTTAGCGCCAAAAACCCAAGTAGCAGCATCGGAAGCGCGAGTAAAAAGGAGCGAAATTTAAGACAAAGCGCCGCGACTCCGACGAGCGATAAAGCAAAAGTAACGATATGACCGCTGATACGCTTAGCAAAGGCGTTTATCGACTCGAACTCAAACGAATAATCGCTCATTTCCATTATCGTTTTATTTACGTTATAAAAATGAAAAACAGGCTCGCTACTCTCCGAAACCCCGCGAAATACGTAAAATTTAAGCTGAAATAAAATTTGATTAAGCCCGCCGCTATAGCCCAAAAGCGCGACGACTAAAGCAAGACAAGCCGCGACAGAGCGCTTATCCCAGATCTGCGGACGAAATCTCATCGCTAGGTAAAGAGCAACCGCAAGCGCGCTTTTAGCATAAAAATCAATATACGTAAGCGCTACTATCATCAAAATAACGGCCTCGTAATTTAGCGCGTTTTTCCTATCAAAAATCAAAGTATAGAGCAAAAATGCGCCCAGCATCGCAAAATTTAGCGAGTAAGAGCTCGGATACCACCAGTCGTTTATAAGGATAAAAATCGGGATAAAAATGAGGTCGCTTGCGCTTTTTTTCTGCGCTAGGCGTATCATCGCCCAGACGCTAAACGCAGGCAGCACGATCGTGAGCATATCGGTGTCGTAGTAGCCCGCCATCGTGCGGTTGTAGTAGCTGTTTGCGATGCTAGCTAGCAGCGCCGCCGCAAAGCCCGCGCCTGGCATCTCGTACTCTTTGGCTATCAAAATCACGGGAATAACGATAAGCGAGCTAAAAAACACGCTCATATAAAGCAAAATGCTCTCGAAGCTAAAAGGCAAAATTTGATACAAAAAATACGTAAGCGTCGGCATCGAACGGCCGTAGTAGCTAAGGTCGTTTGGCTGATGAAAGCCCGCTATCATATCGCGCGCGCCCTCGGCGAAGGCGTAGCCGTCGTTTGTGCTAATCATGAGCTGATCGTTCCAGAAAAAGTGCTGGTATTCGCCCGCCCAGTACACCCAGTACAGCCTGCAAACTACGCTAAAAATAAACGCCGCAAGCATCAAAAAACAAGTTTGCTTTGAAAATTTAAATTTGCCGGGGAATTCTAAAATTTTACTCGCCATTTTCACCCTCTAAATATCCTATGAGCTGCGCCGCGACGGCGTTTTTATCAAATTTTGCTACGCGGCCGTACGCTCTTTTTTCATAATCTCGCCTTAAATTTTCATCCTCAAGCGCTCGCCTCATCGCAGTCTCCATCGCTTTTTCGTCGTCAACGGGCACGAGGATGCCGTATTCATCGTCGCCCAGAAGCTCCCTAGCGCCGCTTTTATGATCGGTGGAGATAATAAATCTCTCGCAAGCAAGCGCCTCTAAAAGCACGTTTGAAAAGCCTTCAAACCTCGAAGCGCAAAGGAAACACTGCGCGTTTTTGATAAATTTAAACGGATTTTTATCCGTGCCCAGCAGCTTTACGCGAGAGCTTACGCCAAGCTCGTCGATCAAATTTTGAAGCTCGCCTTGCAAAGGCCCTTTGCCAAGGATCCCAAGCGTCGCGCGCTCGTCGTTTAAATTTGCGATTATTCTTATTAGCATCGCTTGATTTTTACCGCTATCAAGCCGCCCGATATTTAGAAAAAACGGCTTAAATTTAGCCTCTAGCGGCTCGTTTGCGAGCGTTTTTATCGCAGCCAAATCAACCGCGTTATATAGCACCTTAGTTTTTGCGGCGTCGCAACCGAAATTTCGCACGAGATCCTCGGCGTTTCCCTGCGCGTTAGCAAGGATGAGATCGGATTTTGGATAAAGCGCCTTAACCAAAATTCTATTGGCAAGCCCGCTAAGGCCGCTTTTATAGATGACCGACGGGCAGCTACGCTCGCTTATCACCATCCGCCCTTTTACTCCAGCAATCCTTGCTAAAAGCGCGATATAACAAGGCCGGTTCATTAAGACAAAATGTAGGTCGATAGCCAAATCGTCGCAAAGTTTTTTATAATTTAAGGCTAGAAACGGAAACAAAAGTCCCAAACGAAAAAGCTTTTTTACGCCGCTTTCATAGGGATCTGAGCGCTCGAGAAAGTGAATTTTTACCGCGCTTGGTATCTCGTAGGCTACGACCTCACTCATCAAAACGAGGTGAACTTCGTATTTTTCGCACAGAGCGGGGAGTAAATTTGAAACCACGCGCTCTGCGCCGCCCGGCCCCATCGAGTATAGAAAAACGGCTAATTTTTTCATTCGCCGTGCGTTTTTTTGTATATCCAAACGCGAATTTTAGTTAAAAATAAAATCATAGACTTTGGAAACGGGCTTAAAATCAGCATCGCCAGCGCTTCTTTGGTAAATTTAAATTTGAGACTTTTAAAAAGATAGTCGTACATTTTTTTGTATTCGCCGCCAAATTTCGCATAGTACGCCGCCATTTTGTATAGGATCGCGATATGAGAGTCATTTACGCGAAATTTTGGCTCGGCCGAATTTGTGTTGCTTGCTTGCGCGTTTTTCTCGGCGATCTTTTGCAAAATAAGCTCCGCAGTCATCGCGTAGCCTTTCATTATGCAAAGCGGGCGTTTAAACGAGTTTATCGTGACGCTGTCGCTGCGGTGAAAGCGGTAAATACGCACCGCATCGTGTAGATAGTAAGCCGGAAGATCAAAAAGATAGATCCAAAGCGTATTTTCGCTACCGTAAAGCCCCTTTTCAAAGCGCCTCTGACCGATCGCGTCGCGGCGAAACATTATCAAAAACTCGCCCGTTATCTTGCCGTCGTAGTAGTCCTGCGGCGAAATTTCCCCGCTTTTACTCAGTCCAAATCCCGAAAATTTCGTCGTCGGCTCACCGTCGATCTCAAAATAACAGTTCGCCCATACGCTAGCATACCCCTGCTCTAGTACGGCCGCCATCTTGCTTATAGCGCCCTCTATCAGCAAGTCATCGTCGTCTAAAATCACGAAAGCATCGCCGCTAGCGTGATCAAAGCCGTTGTTTTTATTGCCGTTTGGGCCGCGGTCGTAAGTTTGGTTTAAGACGTATTTTACGTTGTCAAATTTAGCGACGTAACTTTGCGCAAGCTCGCGCGTACCGTCGTTCGAGTTATCGTCGCTGATTATGATCTCTTTATTTTCGTAGTCTTGAGCTAGCGCGCTTTTTAGGGCGGCTTCAAAAAGCTCTTTGCGGTTGTAGGTCGGGATTATTATGCTTACTTTTAGCATTTTAGTTCTTTATATTTTGCGTGATAAAATCTATCCACTTTTGATAAATTTGATCGGTTTTAAAGGCGTTTTTTCGCTCGTTGGCATTTTTTACCAGCTCTTGCCTAAGTTCCTCGTCGCGCATCAAGAGTTCGATTTTGCTTCCGAGCGCTTTTACGTCGTCTATCGGTACTAAAAACCCGTCCTTGCCGTCCTCAATAAGCTCTTTTGCGCCGCTTGTAGCAGTCGCCACCCTGGCGCAGTTAAAAAATACGCTCTCGATTAAAACGTTTGGCAAGCCTTCGGTTTTGGAGCTTGAGACTAAAATTTTAGATCTTTCGTAAAGTGAAGCGACATCGCTCGTTTGCCCGATAAACTCGGCATCCAGATGAAGTTGCTCGTGCGCGATGAGCTCTAGCCTTTGCCTCTCTTCGCCAGCGCCAGCTATCACGATTTTCCAGTTTTTTAATAGCTCTTTATCGACTAGGCTCATGGCCTTTAAAAACACGTCGCAGCCTTTAAGCGAGATGAGACGGCCGACGAAAAGGATGATATTTTCCTTCGGCAAGCCCTGTTTTTTGGCTTCAAACATGGGGTTATACATCACGGTTTTATTTTTTACGAAGCTATAGTATTCGTAGTCTTCTTTTGTAAGCACCGTGAGGCCGCTAGCTAGCGGATAGAGTAAACGGCGCAAAAACAGCCAGCCGCGCCCTTTGAAAAAATCGGCGCTTGAATGCTCGCTGATAAAAAGCGGTTTGTTTATAAATAAATTCGACAAAATCACGTTGATATTGGTGCTGTCCATCGATGAGATAACGACGTCGAAGTCGCCGTTTTTGATCAAATTTCGCTGATAAAAAAACTTTTTTACGCGCCTGATTAAATTTGCAAAAAACCCTTTTTTCACCATCGGGAAAGGCAGATCGATCAGATTTATCCTCTCGTCTAGCTCGTAAAACGGCGGTTTGGTGTCAAATTTTAAAAGCGTTACGTCGTGAAATTTCGCAAAATAGCTCGCCAGCAAGCTCATCACGCGCTCGGCGCCGCCTGCTTGCAGGGTCGAAATTATAAATAAAACCTTCATTCTCTCTCCAAATTTTAATCGGTGCGCGAAAATTTAATAAATCTTCAAAATTATTGATTTTATAAATTTTGAGCTTTATAATCGCTTAGTTTCCTATCTTTTAAATATCCGCTCATAGCCTAAAATTGCCGCTTCAAAGCGCGTTGCGGCGACATATTTTAAGCTGTTTAGGCGAGCTAGCGGAGGGACCTTTACCTGCGCTCTTTGCACCCGCTCGGCTTGGATATTTGAGTCTGTTAGATCGGTTGGATGTGCGAAAATATCGCTAAAATACATTTTTAAGCCGTTTTGCAAAAGCAAAATTCGCCAAAAATCAGCCACGCAAAGCGCCTTTTTGTGCGTTTGCAAGATCTTTTCCGCCGCGCGCCTATCAAGCACGTAAGCAGCCGCTCGGTAAATCGTGCCGTAAGAGCGCTTTGAGACTAGCCAAAAATCATCTTCTAGCTTTTTACCAAATGCGCTAAATCGCCCTTCCAGTCCGTCTTGCGCGCCGCAAATGAGCACCGAGCCCTCGTGCATCTTTGCAGCCGTTTCAAACGCCTTTTTCACGCCGTCCTCGTCTCCGATAACGTCGTCTTCTAAAATGAGCGCAAATTTGGCGTCGCTTTTTAAAAACTCCTCGTAAGCGCGCGCGTGAGAGAGCGAGCAACCGACCTCGGACGGGCTTAATAGCCTGCCGTAAGCCTCAAGGCTAGCTAACGCGTAGCCGTAATACTCCTTTGCGCTCATCGCCCTACCGTCGGTCGCTTCGACGAGCTTAAATTCGCCGTAGTTTTTAAACCGCTCTTTTAGCTTTTGCCTGCGCGCCTCGTCGCTTTTTAGCGAAATAACGAATACTAAATTTTTCATCTTTTAAACTTCGATTTGATTTTATTTATCACGACTAGCTGTTCTCTTTTGTCAAATATCAAAAATAGGCTCGCGGCGTAACCTAGCGCAAGCAAAACCGCCGAATACGCGGCAAATTCGCCCCAGCTTGAAATTTGCACGAAATTTCGCAGCCAAAAAAACAGTCCGCAAACGGCCGCGAAAACGGCTAAATTTTTAAAATAAACGCCGTAAAAAGTAGTAAGCGGCAGGCTCAAATTTAACGCGGCGTTTATAAGGTCAAATCCCAAAATGCGCACCGAATAAAGCGCGGCGCCGACGGCCGTCATACCGTAAATGCCGTAAGGCGTAAATTTAAGCACGGCAATCTGCGCCAAAATCGTGCCAGCACCCAAAATCGTGTTTGCTATCGCGGGGCGTTTTAGTTTATTCGTCGCGCCGTCGAGATTAAAAAGCGAAAAAACGTAGCTGATAAATATAATTGGCACCAAAGTTATCATCGAGAGATTATAGATTAGATTAATCTCGTCCGCGTTTTTAAAATGCAACCAAAGCGTGTAAAATTCGCGCCCGAAAGCCACGAAAATGGCCGCCGGCACGCTCATGACAAATGCCGTAACTCGCATCGCAAATTTAGCCTCCGCAACAAGCGCGGTCAAATTTGATTTAGAGTAGTGCTCGACGAATTTGGGCGCAAATATCGCGCTAAGCTGTGCCACAAAGCTCTCTAAAATAATCGGGGCCGCCTTTGAAACGGCCAAAATTCCCGTCGCATTCGCGCTTAAAAAGATATTGCAGATAAATAGATCCATACCGCTCATAAGCACGCGGTTTAGGGCGTTAAAGCTATTATAGACGCCTGATTTTAGTAGCTCTTTTATACGTGCAAAGTCAAATTCTCGCGGGTTAAATTTAAGCTCGGGCGTGATGCGGCGCGAAACCCAAACGCTAGTAAAAAAAACAAATAGCGATGCGACTAGAGCGGAGATCGCGATATAGGCGATCATCGGTCTGAAAAAATAAAAAAGCGCCACTATGAGAGCGGCTAAAATAGCGCTAGATACGGCATTGCGAACTGAGATGATGTAGAGCTTGTTTTTGATAAACATCGAGACGCTGATGACGCCGTTAAAAAGTCCGACGCAAAAATTTATAAAATAAAACGCGAAAGTAAGCCGCACGTCGCCTAACAGCGCATCGCTCACGTTTAGCACGCTTTGTAAATTTAAGATAAAAATGCCCGCACCTAGCAAAATAAGAACGCAAAAAAAGATATTTACGACTAAAACCGACGAGTAGTAGGCGTTAGCCGCGCTTACATCATCTTTGTGCCACTCGTACGCGACGAAGCGGCCGCTAACGGAGTTTATCGCAGCAGTCACGACTAAAGCGTAGGCCACGATAGCGTTGGACAGCCCGACAAAGCCGTAGGCTTCGTTGCCTAGGCTCTTTAAAATGTAGGGCGTGAGGAAAAAATTTATCCCCATCGAGACGATAAAAACGACGATGGAGCTGATCAAATTTACGAGCATTACAACCTTGCGTCGGCGTTTTCGTAAACGTTTTTGATATCGTAAACGAGAGCTTTGCTAAATTTTAACCCTTTAAATTTATCGTGAGCGACGGCGATCACGACGCAGTCGTAGTCCGCTTCGTCAAAGCTTTTTAGGGGCGCGATACCGTATTCGCGCTTCACCTCGGTTTCGTCCGCCCACGGATCGTAGACGTCCACGCGGCAACCAAAATCCCTAAGCTCCTCGATCACGTCTATCACGCGCGAGTTGCGGATGTCGGGGCAGTTTTCCTTAAACGTAAGCCCAAGCACCAAAACGCGAGCCGAATTTATCAAAACGCCTCTTTTTATCATTAGCTTTACGACCTGATCTGCGGCGTATTTGCCCATATTATCATTGATACGGCGTCCAGCCAGGATCATTTCCGGATGGAAGCCAAGCTCCTGCGCCTTGTGCGTGAGGTAGTATGGATCCACGCCGATGCAGTGACCGCCCACTAGCCCGGGACGGAAATTTAAGAAATTCCACTTCGTGCCCGCAGCCTGCAAAACGGCGTTCGTGTCGATGTTCATCTTATTAAATATCATCGCAAGCTCGTTCATAAAGGCGATATTTATGTCGCGCTGCGTATTTTCGATGACCTTGGCGGCCTCGGCGACCTTTATAGTAGGCGCTTTGTGCGTGCCGGCCGTTATGATCGAGCGGTAGACCTCGTCGACTTTGTCGGCTACCTCGGGCGTCGAGCCGCTAGTGATTTTTTTGATTTTAGTTACCGTGTGCTCTTTGTCGCCCGGATTTATGCGCTCAGGCGAGTATCCGCAGAAAAAGTCCTCGTTAAATTTCAGCCCACTTTGCTCAAGTAGCGGCACGCAAATCTCCTCCGTAACGCCCGGATACACAGTGCTTTCATACACGACTATATCGCCCTTTTTTAGCACCTTTGCGACGCTTTGCGTAGCTTTTACCACTGGCGTCAAATCAGGGCGTTTGTTTTTATCTATCGGCGTCGGGACGGTAACGATAAAGAAATTACACTCCTTTATATCGTCCAAATTTAGGCTAAATTTCATACCGTTTTCTATCGCTTTTTTCATCTGCTCGCCGCTAAGCTCTAGCGTGCGGTCATACCCGCTTTTGAGCTCCTCGATGCGGGCGGCATTGACGTCAAAGCCCGTGACTTCGTATTTCTCGCTAAACGCCGCCGCCAAAGGCAGCCCGACGTATCCTAGTCCGATAACGGCTATTTTCATTTATTTTTCCTTTTTAATTTTTTTGGTTCTATCGTTTTTACGCGTTCATACATTCTTATTTCCGCGCCTACGCCTTGCGGAGTTATGATTTTAACGGGGCTAACGCCGGGTAAAATTTGAGTGAGCTCATAATAAACCCGCCTCTTTTTCTTTCCGTCCTTGCAAAGCATCATCGTCTGCGCTAGCTCGTCACCGCCGCTAAATTCGTAATAAATCCCGCGCGCGTCCTCTTTTTCCTCGAGCTTTCCGCCGAGCAAAAAGGCGAAGTTGCAGTCGGTTTGCATCTCTTTAAAAAACGCGACTTCGTATTTAAAATAATCAGGCGGCATCTTTGAGATAGGTAGCTCAAAAATATTTTCCTCGGTTTTTGGCTCGTTTTCGCCCGCCAAAAGCGCAAACGGCAGCGCGCAAGCCGCGATAAAAAGTAAAAATTTTCTCATGCTTTCACTCCTATTTGGAAATACTTAAAGCCTAAATTTGCCAGATTTTTCGCGTCGTATTGATTACGCCCGTCAAAGATCACGGCGTTTTTTAGCCGCTGTTTCATCTCCATAAAATCAGGCGACCTAAACTCGCTCCACTCGGTAACCAGCGCGAGCGCGTCGGCGCCGTTTAACGCGTCGTATTTGTTTGGGGCGAATTTTAAATTTGAGTTAGGTAGATATTTTTTAGCTTCGTTTACGGCTTTTGGATCGTAGGCGACGACATTTGCGCCCGCATTTTCTAGCGCCTTTATGAGCACGAGCGAGCTAGCCTCGCGCATATCGTCGGTGTTTGGTTTAAAAGCAAGCCCCCAAATCGCCACCGTTTTGCCGCTCAAATTTCCGCCGAAAAATGCTGAAATTTTTTCAAAAAGCACCGTTTTTTGCGCCGCGTTTCTAGCCTCCACCGCGCTTAAAACCTTCGGCTCAAAGCCGTTTTGCCTAGCGGTGTAGATAAGCGCCTCGACGTCTTTTGGAAAGCAGCTGCCGCCGTATCCGCAGCCCGGATAGATGAAGCTATAACCGATGCGAGAGTCGCTGCCGATGCCTTTTCGAACCAAATTTACGTCCGCTCCCACGCGCTCGCAGATACCCGCGATCTCGTTTATGAAGCTGATTTTAGTCGCTAGCATTGCGTTTGCGGCGTATTTGGTCATCTCGGCCGATTTTACGTCCATAGCGATAAATCTATCGTGATTTTTCATAAACGGCGCGTAAAGCTCGCGCATGACGCTTTGCCCCCACTCGCTGCTAGCGCCCACTACGACGCGATCGGGCTTTAAAAAGTCCTCGACCGCCGCGCCCTCTTTTAAAAACTCGGGGTTTGAGACGACCTCAAATTTGACGTCCATATTTCTCTTTTTTAGCTCGCCCGCGATCACTTCGGTTACCTTTTCCGCCGTGCCCACGGGGACGGTTGATTTATCCACGACGATTAGCGGCGAGGTCAAATTTTGCCCGATGCTTTTTGCGACCTCTAGCACGTAGCGTAGATCCGCCTGCCCGTCCGCGCCCATAGGCGTGCCGACCGCGATAAACAGCACGCTAGCGTGTGTCAGGGCCTCTTTTATATCTACACTAAATTTGAGCGCGCCGTTTGCCCTGCACTCGGCCACGATCTCGCCAAGGCCCGGCTCATAGATCGGTATAACGCCGTTATTCAGCGCGTTTATCTTGGCTTCGTCCACGTCCACGCATATGACGTCGTTGCCCATTTTAGCTAGGCACGCGCCGCTAACGAGCCCCACGTAGCCCGTGCCTACGACTGCGATCCTCACAGCCTTTTCTCCCACTCAAGCGCGGTTTTTATGATGAGCGATAAATCCTCTCTCTTAGGTCGCCAGTTAGTTAAATTTCTTATCTTTCCCGGCTTTGCGATGAGGCATGCTGGATCGCCATCTCTGCGAGGCGAGTTAATAACCTTAAAATCAACCCCGCTTACTTTTTTAGCCGTTTCTATAACCTCTTTCACGCTAAAGCCGCGGCCGTAGCCGACGTTAAAGGTCTCGCTTTTTTCATGCTCGTTTAGATACTCTAGCGCGCTTAGATGCGCGTCTGCTAGGTCGCTTACGTGGATATAGTCCCTCACGCAGGTGCCGTCTGCGGTCGGATAGTCGCTACCGAAAATCCCCATGCTTTCGCGTTTGCCCAGAGCCGTCTGCGTAGCGACTTTGATTAGGTGCGTGGCGTTTGGAT
>JBHRQF010000015.1:0-12252 GCA_042645325.1 Campylobacter sp.
GTTTTTATCTCCTCAAAAAAACTAAATACCGCTCTTAAATCGCTCGTTAAATTTTCACAAAGCGCTGCCGAGTCGGTAATTTCGTTGATTTCATAGTAAGAAGCCTTGGAGCCTGTGATGGGTGAAATTCTTTCTCTAAAATGGCACTCGTATTCTTTTGGCTTTAAGACGGTTTCTTTGCCGGTTGCGGCGCCTACAAACGCGCCCTAAATGCCGCAGTTTACGTAAAATCTAGTTTCAAATGCGCTATTTCCGTTACTTTTTTGAAAATTTAAGACATATATAAATTCGGGAGTATTGTTGTAGAAATTTAGCCCGTTTTTGGTAAAGCCGTTATCTTTAAACAGCGGCTTTACTTGGGCTATGAGCTCGTCAAATTTTGCTTTCATCAAATTTGACGACTGCGATTATTTATTTGCGCGCTCGATGTATTCGCCGCGGACGGTATCTACGCGGATGACCTCGCCTTCAAGCACGTGGAAAGGTATCTGCACTACTGCGCCGCTCTCAAGCGTAGCAGGCTTTTTACCGCCCTGTGTGTCGCCTTTAAAATTCGGCGGAGTTTCGACAATCTTTAGCTCGACGACTTGCGGCACTTCTACGCCGATAGCCTTGCCGTTGTGAAACAAAATCTCAACCATCATGCCGTCTATCATCCATTTTTTGACGTCTCCCACGTCCTCGTCGCTGATCGCCACTTGCTCGTAGGTCGCAGTGTCCATAAACTGACAGAACTCGCCGTCGTCGTAGAGATACTGCATCTCTTTTTCTTCCAAATTCGGCTGATCGCATTTGTCGCCCGCGTGGAACGTCTTTTCAAGTACTTTGCCGTCGATGAAAGATTTGATTTTCGCGCGAACGAAAGCCGCGCCCTTGCCCGGTTTTACGTGCTGATACTCGACGACTTTATACGGAACGCCGTCTAGCTCGATCTTTAGTCCTTTTTTTAGGTCGCCCATAGAATAGGTTGCCATTTTTTCTCCTTGTAGTTTTAAAGGGTGATTATATCAAAAAAGTTTTTAGTTTAGTTTAAGAAGCGGCGAGAGGGCAAATTTAACCGCACTCGCCGAAGTAAAACTCAAATTTCAAGGCTTAAATTTGAACTCGCCTTTTTCCTTGCTTTGTTCAGACTGCGAGTGGATTTCCCTTTTCATTTGTTCGCTTACGCTTGGTTCGTCTTTTTGTATTTTTTGAAATTTCTTTTTTTCGGTCAAAATTTTCTCAAAATTTTTAGTACTTTGCTTTTGCGCCTCACTCTCGCAGCCCATCAGCAAAAACAAAATCGGAATAAAAAGTAAAAATTTCATACTCAAACCCTCCTTGAATTTAAGCCCGCATTAGGGCTTAAATTTAGACAACTGCGTATTTCGCCCATACGCAAACATCCAGATCGTTTAGCTTAGCCAGCGTCTCTTTGGTTATCTTTTCATCGACCAACACGACCGCTAACGCCATACCGTGATCGTCGCGTCCTAGGCGGAAGTCGGCGATATTGATCTTTTCTTCAGCGAGGATAGACGAAATTTTAGCGATAACGCCCGGAACGTCGTTGTTTTTAAAGATAATCATCTTGCCTTTAGGCTTAAAGTCGGTCTTAAAGCCGTTTATCGTCACGATGCGTTGCTGATTTTCGCCAAATACCGTTCCGCCGATCGTCACAACGTCGTTTTCGGTCGTTATGCGAACGGTAATTTTATTTTTAAAAATACTATTGCCGCCTACGCTGCTCTCCGTCGTTATACCCTTTTCGTCGCACAAAAATTTAGCGTTTACGTAGTTTATCGTATCACCCAAGCTCTCTTTTAATGCGCCCACAATCGCAAATGTAAGCATGGAGTTTGCGTACTCGCTGATAGGGCCGTGCGTCTCGATGCGGATGGCCTTGATCGCTTTTTTGTTGATCTGCGCGGCGAGAAAAGCCATCTTGCTCGTAAGCTCGATATAAGGCTCCACAAAAGGCGGTAGGTCCTCCGTTTTTATCGGTAAATTTAGCGCGCTAGGATAGCTGATGCCGCGAGCCGCAGAGATAGCCTGCTCGGCTGCGGCGATAGCGATATTGGCTTGAGATTCGAGCGTATTTGCGCCAAGATGCGGCGTGACGCTGACGTTATTTAGCTCAAGTAGCGGATGATCCGTCGCCGGCTCCCTCTCAAACACATCGATACCAGCAAACGCTATCTTGCCGCTTTTTAGGCCGTTATACAGAGCCTCTTCGTTATAAAGGCCGCCGCGAGCGCAGTTGATGAGGCGCACGCCGTCCTTCATCTTTGCGATCTCCGCCTCGCCGATCATGTTTACAGTTTCTTTATTTTTCGGAGTGTGTATGGTGATAAAATCGCATGCAAGGATGTCGTCGAAATTTCGCGTATAAACGCCGCCCATATCGGTTACTTTCGACGGATCGATATAAGGATCGTAGGCAACGATTTGCATACCGAAAGCCGCAGCCCTAGTCGCCACGCGAGAGCCAATGTTGCCAAATCCGATGACGCCTAGAGTCTTGTTAAAAAGCTCGACGCCGTACCATTTCTCGCGTTTCCAAATTCGGTCGATTTTTAGATCGTTGTGAGCATACGGAAACGAGCGAGCGGCGGCTAGCATATGAGCCATTGTTAGCTCTACCGCGGCGATCGTGTTCGCCGTAGGGACGTTCATCGCGATTATGCCGCGTTTTGAGCAACCGTCGATATCCATGTTATCGACACCCACGCCCGCGCGCACGAGAGCTTTTAGATTTTTGGCCGCATTCAAAAACGCCTCGCCGACTTCGGTCGAGCTTCGCGTGATGGCCACGTCAGCCTCGCCTAAGATCTCCAAAAGCTTGTCTTTAGGCATACTTACCGCATCGATTACTTTTATATCCTCTTCGCGATTTAAAATTTCAAAGCCGACTTTATGTATTGCGTCGCACACTATTATCGTTTTCATAGCTTGATCTCCTTGAAGGTTGAGCGTATATCGTACGCTTTAAGTTCGTTTATAACGCGGTCTAAAACGCTGTTATCTTTCGTGTTGATGTAAATTAAATTTTGTGAATTTTCTTTTACTACGCTAAAATCTACGGGTATGTTTTTTAATGTTTGAGTAAGGCAAAACATCGAATAGATATCGTTTTTATCGATCACCAGCTGATAGGCGATTTTTACGACGGCTTTTGATTCGTCTTTAAATTCTACATATATCTCGTTGCTTGCCAAAGCATATTTTTTAGGAGCCAAATTTGCCATTTCGCCGACCCAAGAAGTAGGGCCAGTAGTCAAATTTTGCTTCTCGTTATTTTGTGATACTTGTAGCTCCGCAGGCGCGGACTCTTTTAAATTTACGTCCGCGTACTTATACAGCAAAGCGCCACATACGCAGACGAAAATCAGCAAAAAAGCAATCGCGCCCCAGAACAAATATCGCTTCATTTACTTATGATAGCTGTTCTTTGATAATATCGCCCAAAGTAACCTTATCGTCGCTATTTATCTCGTTTAGCACCTCGCGCTCTTTTTGTCTTGCAAGGCGCCTTACGCTTAGGCGGATTCTATTTTTCTTCTCGTCGATAAAAGCTATCGCCGCTTCGATATTATCGTTTATGTTTAGGCTTTCAGCGCTTACGCTACCTAGGTCTTCTTTGCGGATGAGCGCATCGACGTTATCGCCGAGCTCTACAAATACACCGAAATCTTTAATATCTCGAATTTTACCAGTCACGATGTCGCCTACGTTAAATTTCTTTGCATAGGCTTGTACCGGGCTTTGTTTTAAATCCTTTTGACTAAGAGAAATTTTTTGCTCGTTAGAGTCGATTTTGATGATTTTTACCTCAACCTCGTCGCCCACTTTAAACAAATCTTTGCACTTGTCGTTTCTATCCCATGAAGCGTCCTCATTATGGAGCAAGCCCTCAACTGTGCCAATCCTAACAAATGCTCCAAAGTTGGTCACACTAGTAACTACGCCTTTAGTGATGTCGCCTTCTTTAAATTTGGCTTTAAATTCGTCAAACGGTTTTTTGAGTAGGTTTTTCAGACTCACTCTTAGGCGGCGATCTTTTGCGTCTATCTCGATAACCTCGACATCAAGCTCCTCGCCCTCGCTAATGTGATCTTTTGGATTTTTAATATTTTTATCCCATGAAATTTCAGAAATGTGCAAAAAGCCCTCTATGTCGTTGCCAAGATCGACAAATGCGCCGTAAGGCTCAATGTTACTGACTGTTACTTTTATAGTGTCGCCCACATCTAGTCCATCTTTTATCTCTTCCCAAGGATCCGGAGTTGCAGCCTTGATAGACAGAGAAAGGTGTTTTTTCTCATTATCGTATTTGATAACTTTTACTAAAACTTTATCACCCTCTTTGTAGATAGAACCCGGATTTACCGGTCCTTTGTAGCTTATCTCGCTGTAGTGTACGAGTCCATCCACTCCGCCTACGTCTACAAACATACCATATGTAGTGATTTTCTTAACCACGCCCTCTATCACGTCCGTATTTTCAGCGACTGCAGATATGGCTTCTCTTTTTTTCTTTCTATCTTCGTCAAGCAGTTTTTTTCTCGATACGATAATACTTTGCTCGTCTTTGTCTATTTTTATGACTTTTACTTTAAATGACTTTCCTACCACCGCATTTGCGTCTTTAAAGCCGCCTTGCGAGCGAGGCAAGAAAAACTCGATGCCGTCATTATTTTGAGCAACGAAACCGCCTTTGTTTTTACCGATTATTTTTACGTCAAATATGTCTTGATTTTCTCATTATATGAGTCTATATAGGCTTGTACTTTTTCTTTTCTAAGCGCTTTTTTATGAGATACGATCGGCTTTCCGCCTCTTGAACCGGTTATGACGACTTTGATCGTGTCGCCAGCTTTAAATTTAAGCTCTCCGTTTTCGTCTTGGATCTCAGAAATATTTAAAATTCCCTCTGATTTTTTACCGACGTTTACAAAAACCTCGTCGCCTTTAATATCGACGATTATTCCGTCGCTATCCTCTTCAGTCTTTTTAAAAGACTCCTCTAACATCGCGGCAAAATCGTCGTCTTCGATACCGTCGTTTGCCTTACTAAGCTGAACTTTTTTGTTCACCGCAGCCATCTTGTTCCTTTTGTATATATTTTGCTTTTAACACAATTAGTCTTAATTTTACTTAATATTAACTTATTTGTAGATTAACTTGCGAAATTTCAGGGTCAAATTTGAAATTTTGTTTAAAAAAGTAATGGGTATTTATTAAATTTGAAAGCTCTCCAGCCTATCAATCACTTTTTGGATAATCCAATCAGGTGTAGACGCTCCTGCACTCACTCCGCAGAGATTTTTCCCTTCAAACCATGCGCGCTCTAGTTCTAGTTCGTTTTCCACGAGATAGCTATCCTCGCAGGCGGTTTTTGAGATGAGATAAAGCTGCTTTGTATTTGAGCTGTTTTTGCCGCCGACTACAACCATCACGTCGGCTCTAACGGCTAAGTTTTTAACAGCTTCTTGGTTTTCAAAAGTAGCATTACAAATCGTGTTAAAAACACGTACCTCTTTTACGCGCAGCATCAAATAATTTACGATTTGCATAAATTTTTCTACTTTGCGAGTAGTTTGACTGATGACGGCTACTTTTTGCGCTAGTTTTACGCCCTCTAGCTCGCTCTCTTCTAGCACGACGAAAACCTTACCGATGGCATATGATTTCACGCCCTTTATCTCGGGATGTTTTTCATCGCCGAATATCACGATGTCGTAGCCCTCTTTGCTCATTTTCTCGCAAATTTGCTGAGGTTTGGTGACAAAAGGACACGTCGCGTCGATCACTTTTATATCGCTTTTTTTTAGCTCGGCTAGGTCGCCCTTTGTGATACCGTGCGTGCGGATGATTGCCTTTTTTTCGCCGTCGATTTCGCTTATCCCCTCAAGCGTTTTGACGTTAAAATTTTTATTTAGGCGGTTTATCTCGTCGTTATTGTGAATGATGGGTCCGATAGTTACGGCGTCCTTAGCGTTTTCGGCGATTTTTATAGCGCGCTTGACGCCAAAACAAAATCCGTAACTGCTAGCAAGCTCAATCTTCAACGCTAGCTCCAAGTTGCCTTAAAATCCCGCTAAAATTTGGAAACGAAGTCGCGATAAATTCGCTCTTTTCTATAACCATTCCGCATTTTAGTCCAAGCACCGCAAAACTCATCGCAATACGGTGATCGCCGTTGCTGTCGATGATAGCGCAGTTTGCCTCGCCTCCTTTTACGCTAAAGCCGTCTTCAAATTCTTCGACTTCAAGCCCGCATTTTCGCAGCCCCTGTACCATGATCGCGATGCGGTCACTCTCTTTTACGCGAAGCTCTTTTGCGTTTCTTATGCTACTCGTACCCTGCGCGTTTGCAAATGCAATGGCAAGCGCGGGCACCTCGTCGATTAGCCATGAGATATTTTCACTCACGTCCACGGCCTTTAGCGGCGCGTGCTTTATCTCGATCTCGCCGATGCTTTCGTATGTATCGGAAGTCTCTTTAAACGTTACTTGCGCGCCCATTTTGGCTAAAATTTTAAAGGCCTCCACGCGCGTTTTATTTAGCAACATATTTTTTAGCACGATGTGGGAATTTGGGATTATCGCTGCGGCTACGGCAAAGAAAAACGCCGAGCTAGGGTCGTTTGGAACGCAAATTTCAAGCGGTTTTAGCGGCGCACTCATCGGCTCAACCTTAACGCCGCGTGGTAAAATTTGCAAACTCGCACCCATGCCTTTTAGCATGCGCTCGGTGTGATCGCGGCTAAGCTCAGGCTCGCTAAGCTCGCAGCCGTTGGACTTTAGCCCCGCCAAAATCAGCGCCGATTTTACCTGCGCAGAGGCGATTTTACTACCAAATTTAAAATACTCCAGCTTCTGGCCTCGGATAGCCAAAGGCGCGTGATCTCCGCCGTTTGCGCCGTCTATCTTGGCGCCTACGCTTATTAGCGGTTTAGCTACGCGTGCCATCGGACGCCGATTTAAAAACTCATCCCCGCTTAGCACGAAAAAGCCCTCGCTAGTAGCCAAAAAGCCCATAAAAAGCCTCATTGCCGTGCCTGAGTTTCCGCACTCTAAAACAACGCTAGGCTCTTTTAAATTTGCGCTCGGAGTTATGATTAGCTCGCCGTCTTTTTCCTCGATACGAGCGCCCAAATTTTTTACGATTTCTAGCGTATTTAGCGTATCCTCGGCCTTTAGATAGTTTTTCACGCGGCTTGACTTATCGCTTAAAAGCGAAAATATCGCGCATCTATGCGAGATAGATTTATCCGCCGCAATATTTTCCAGACTCGCGCTTATCGGCGTTCTTAATGCGTAAACTTTCATCTTAGTCCGATATTTAAATTTTGCTTTAAAGCGTCCAAAATTTTATCCATTATCGCCGCCACTTCCTCGTCTTCAAGCGTTTTTTGTATATCTTGGAAGTTAAATTTGACGCTCAGACTCACGTCGTCTCCGAGCTTTTCGTCCGAGTATACGTCAACCGGCGCAAATTCTTTTAGGCACTCGATTTTTAGCGCGTTTATGCACTCTTTTATCGCTTCAAATTTCATAGATTTAGACACGATTAGGCTCAGATCTCTACTGATAGCCGGGAATTTCGAGTAAGCCTTGACGACTGCACCGTCAAATTTAAGCTTTTCAAACTCTATCTCGCAAAGATAGGTTCGCGGTAGGTCGCGCGCGGCCTCGACTCGCACGTCCACGCGGCCGATATAGCCCACGCAAACGCCGTTTTGATAGATTTTTGCTTGTTCAAATTCGCTTAGATATTTTACGTCGTCGCACGCTTTTAGCTCAAATTCGCCGACCGCGTTTCTAACGGCCGTCGCAAAGCCTAAGAAGTCGATATCGGCAGGCTTTGCACCGTTTAGCAGGCTAGGTTCTTTTGCTAGTCCGCTAGCTACAAAGCCAAATCTCTCGCTTTGCTCACCTTCCTCGCTAAATACGCTACCGAATTCAAAAATTTTGACCGATTTTCGCTGATTTTTTACGTTTCGCTCGGCCGATTTTAACAAGTGATTTGCCAGCGTCGGCCTTAGTATGTTTAGCTCGCTATTTATCGGGTTGGCTATCTCGGCCTTACAAGGCGCAAAACCGAGTGCCGATAGCTCGCTCGCGTCGTCAAACACGTAATGCACGCTCTCGAAAAATCCGGCCGCAGCGGCTTTTTTACGCAAATTTAACGCGTTTTTATAGTCGGCAAAAGTGTCGTTTATGCGGTTTGCTTCACTGAAATTTAACGGCTTTGAGACGATATTGTCGATACCGACCATTCGCACGATCTCCTCGCACACGTCCTGCGCATTTACGATATCGTGACGAAATAACGGAACTTTGGCATTCGCGCCCTCTTTTTCGGCGTTAAAAGTTAGGCTAAATCCAAGCTTTTTAAGTATCCTCACGACATCGTTTTGAGCGACTTCTTGACCGATCATTTTTTGCATTTCGCTCATCGTAAAGCTCACGACCTTGGGTTCGCGCGTCATTACGCTTTGCTGAGAGCCCGCATAAAGCGCGACCGATTTTAGCACGGCTAGCTGTTTAAATAAAAAATCGGCTCCAAAACCTACGTTTGGCTCGCTACCTCTTAGCGAGCGGTAAGTCTGCGCTTGGCGCGGCATTTGCTTATTCTCGTAGACGGTTGTCGCGATGACTTCCGGGTCGGTGTAGCTAGCCTCAACTATGATTAGCTTGCTGTTTTCGTCAAGTCTGGCCGCATCCGTCTGATACACGCCGCCAACGCCCAAAAGCTCGCCGCCGGCTAAAATTTCAGTCGCTAAATTTGCGCCCTTTTGCAGATCAAAAACCGCACGCTCGTCGTCCTTTTTGAGCTTGGCGTAGTCATACGCGCTAAAAAGCACGCCGGTTGAATGCGTAGCGTAGTCTAGCAGGCGCTCGATGTGGTTTTGCTTATCGCACTCAATCAGCGCCAAACGGATCTTCATCAGCAAATTTTCGTCAAAATACTCTTTTATCTCAAAAGCGCGGTACTGAAAGCTGCTTTGTAAATTTTCCTCGGCGTGGATAGTTAAGATACGCCCGATACCGAGCAAATTTTCGCCCTCTTCGTATCTGGCGGCATCCTTCAGCGGTAGATCAAGCGCGGACGACAGATCCCTCGCTACGCCGTAGACGCTTAGGCAGTCGCCGCGGTTTGGCGTTAGCTCGATCTCGATGATATCGTCGTTTAGTAACGGATATTCGCAAATTTCTTTACTTAGTTTTAGCTCGCCGATACTTTCATCCAGCGGCATTATGCCGTCGTTTGTTTTAACAAGTCCTAGCTCCACGGATGAGCAAATCATGCCGTTTGACTCGACGCCGCGCAGTTTTGCCTTTTTTATCTCTAGGCCGCTAGGCATAACGGCACCTGATAGCGCCACTGGCACAAACTGTCCGGCCTCGACGTTTTTCGCGCCGCAGACGATTTGCAGCGTCTCGCCGCCTACGTCTACTTGACAAACGCTTAGTTTCTCGGCGTTTTCGTGTTTTATCTTACTTTTTACGTAGCCTACGACGATGTTTTTAGGTACCCTGATCTCTTTAAAGCTATCGACCTCAAGCCCGATCGAATTTAACGTCTTTAGCAGCGTTTCGCTCGTTACGCCCGAGATATCAAGCCATTCGTTTAGCCAATTTCTTGAAATTATCATTTAAACTGCTCCAATAATCTTAAATCTCCCTCGAAAAGCGAGCGCAAATCAGGAATTTGATGAAGCAGCATCGCAAATCTCTCGACTCCAAGCCCAAATACGTATCCGCTCACGTTTTTGTAGCCGACGGCTTTAAAGACGTTTGGATCGACCACGCCGCATCCTAGCACCTCGAGCCAGCCGGTTTGCTTGCACACGCGGCATCCGTCGCCGTGACAGAAAATACAGCTGATATCGACCTCCGCGCTAGGCTCCGTAAACGGGAAAAAGCTAGGACGAAAGCGTACTTTAACATCGCCAAACATGTATTTTAAGAAATTTTCAAGCATTGATTTTAAATTTGCAAAGCTCACCGCGCCACCCTCCTCGACCACGAGGCCTTCTACCTGATGAAACATCGGCGTGTGCGTTAGGTCCATATCGCGGCGAAACACCGTTCCGGGCGCTATCATGCGAATCGGCGGCTTTTTGCTCATCATCGTGCGCACCTGCACGGGGCTAGTGTGCGTGCGAAGTAGTCTAAAATCCTTAAAATAAAACGTATCTTGCATATCGCGCGCAGGGTGATATTTAGGCAAATTTAGCGCCTCAAAGTTGTGGAAGTCATCCTCTATGAGCGGCCCAGTCTCGAGCGAGAAATTTTGCATCATAAAGTACTCGATGATCTTATCCATCGTAGCCATTACTGGGTGCAAAGCGCCGGCACCCGAAGGCTCGTTAAACAGCGTTATATCGATGGCCTCGGCCTTCATCTTGGCTTTTATCTCGCCGCTTTCAAGCTCGGTTTTTTTAGCCGCTAAAAGCGCTTCAAATTCGTCTCTTAGCTTGTTTAAATTTGCCGCAAATTCCTTCTTGGCCGCTTCGTCCATGTCCTTAAGCTTAGCAAACTCCGACGTGATCGCGCCCTTTTTGCCCAGTAGCGCGACGCGAATCTTGTCTAAATCCGCCAAATTTCCGCATTTTGCAATGCTTTCTCTATACTCTTGCAAGTTTTTACCTTTACTGAATTTTAGGATAGATTGTAGTCAAAATTTGATAAAATCTGCCTAAAAGGCGGGAAATTTTAACTTTTACTTGTTATAATTAAGCGAAATTTTAACAAGGAGAAAATCATGACGATATTCGAAAAAATCGTAGCGGGTGAGATACCTTGCAACAAAGTGCTGGAAAACGACAAATTCCTAGCCTTTAACGACATAAATCCAAAGGCTCCGATTCATATTTTGATCATCCCAAAAAAACACTTTGAAAATTTCCAGGAGATGGACGGAGCGCTGATGGGCGAGATGACGAAATTTATCCAAGAGGTCGCGGTGCTAATGGGCGTAGATAAGAGCGGATACCGCCTAGTTACAAACTGCGGCGAAAACGGCGGCCAAGAGGTCATGCATCTGCACTTTCATCTGCTAGCGGGAGCAAAGCTTGGCTGGGTAGATACCGCAACCGATCCGCAAAGTACGTTTTAAATTTTAAATTTATGCTCAAATTTCGAGCGTAATTTTGACTTAGCGAGCCGGCCGCAAGCACGGCAAGCTCGCTAAATATCCAAAAAGACCGCCGCTTCTGCTAAGTCGAGCGGTCAAATAATATTATTTCCTAGCCGCTCTAACCGCGTCTAAAAGCGTTTCAAAACCTACTTTGCTCGAGTTTTCCACGTCTTTTAGGATTTCCACCCCGGCGGCGTTATCCTTGCTACTATCTGCGAAAATTTTGATCGCCTTTTCGAGTCCGCTATGTACGTTTTCGTGATCGCGTGAGATATCTTGTACCGTTTTTGCATCTTTTACGATATTTTTGACTTTTTCATTAAACCACTTACCGAATCTACAACGCCCATTTTCAGGTATGCTTTCAAATTCGCCGTGAAGCGCGGCTCTATAACCGTTTAGTTTCATATTTATATGGTCGATTTTGCCGTTGCTGACGTTTACTTCATTAGTAACGTTTAGGGCTTGATTTAGGATGTTTTGCGTGTTTTCGTTCACGCTTGCGATAGTGCCTTGAAAATCGCTTAAAACGCGCATCACGTCGCCAGAAATTTTAGAGAAATTTTCGCTCATTCCTATCATCGTGTTTGAGCTTTGTTTAAGCCCATTTATATTTACCTCGACTTCAAGAGTGGCTTTTTGCGTGCGTTCGGCGAGCTTTCGCACCTCATCGGCCACCACGGCAAATCCGCGTCCGTGCTCGCCCGCGCGAGCCGCCTCGATAGCCGCGTTTAGAGCTAGCAAATTCGTCTGATCCGAGATATCTTTGATGAGATTTATAATCTCCACGATCGACATCACGCTGTTGTTTAGCGACGAGGCGTCGTTTTGCAAGTCGCCGCTCATTTGCTGGACGTTTTCCATCGAACTAACGATAAAGCTCGTCTGCTCGCGCAACTCGCCCGTCTTAGTAAACGTTAGGTTATTTAGCTCGTTTATATTTTCGAGCATTTTTAGGTTTTCTTCCATCGTACCTTGCAAGAAATTTATACCGTCAGCGTAGCTAGCCAGCAGAAGTTTCGTAGCATTTTCGTTGGTTTTTGGCTCGTTATGCTCGCTCGTCACACTTGATTTTGCCGCTTCCAGCTCGCTTTGCAGTTGCTTTATCTGCGCTTTTAGAC
>JBHRQF010000016.1:0-12231 GCA_042645325.1 Campylobacter sp.
ATTTTTGGCTAAATTTGCATCAAAAATTAAAAAGGAGAGAATATGAGTTTATATGACAGAAATTATGCAAGCTCAAGCGAGCATGAGGTTGCCGGCGAATATTCGCAAAGCGCGCTTAGTACGTTTATCAAGCAAACTTATCAGCTTTTCGCGGCTTCGCTTTTAGCCGCCAGCGTCGGAGCTTACGTCGGGCTTTATAGCTCGCTGGGAGCGACGGTAGCGGGCAACTACTGGCTATTTGTGATACTTGAGCTAGGACTTTTGGTCGGTTTAATGTTTGCCAAACGCAAAGCGGGCTTAAATTTGATCCTGCTTTTTGCCTTTACTTTCGTTAGCGGACTTACGCTTACGCCTATTTTAGGACGCACTTTTGCGATGCCAGGAGGCGCTGCGATAGTAGCTCAGGCCTTTACGCTTACGACCGTTGCATTTGGCGGACTTAGCGTGTTTGCGATGAACACTAAGCGCGACTTTACGACGTGGGGCAAGATGCTCTTCATCACGCTTATCGTTTTACTAGTGGCTGCGATCATAAATATATTTTTCCACAGCCCGGTTTTACAGCTTGCCATCGCTAGCGTGGGAGCGGTTTTATTTAGCGCGTACATCCTTTACGATACGCAAAATATCATACGCGGCAACTACGAAACTCCGATCGAGGGCGCAGTCGCTCTTTATCTTGATTTCGTGAATTTGTTTGTTTCTTTACTTCAAATTTTAGGCATTTTTAGTAGAGATGACTAACGAAGAGCGGCTCTACCGCGTAATAGACGCAAATTTAAACCGCTTAAAAGAAGGGCTTAGAGTCGTCGAGGACGTCAGACGTTACGGCTTTGACGACCTAGCCCTCGCTAAAAAAATCAAAAACCTTCGCCACAAGGCAAAAATCCCGCAAAAGGAATTTATAAAATTTCGCGACGCAGCAAACGACGTGCTAAAACCGAGCCTAAAAGAGGAGCAAATTCGCCTAAATTTGGACGATTTGCAAACCGCCAATATCAAACGCGCGCAAGAAAGCGCAAGGGTTTTAGAGGAGTGTTTTAAACTCATCGACGTTAAAATTTCCGAAATTTTTAAGACCGTGCGCTACGAACTTTATGAGATAGAAAAAGAAATTTAACCCAAATTCAAAACTTTTTTAGTATAATCGCGACTAATTTCGAAAATTTAAAAGGATTTTTATGGATTCGCTTTTTTTAGTATTGCAGTTTATTTTCGCGGTAGTTTTGACGATCGCCGTTTTGCTTCAGAAAAGCTCCTCTATCGGACTAGGTGCGTATAGCGGCAGCAACGAAAGCTTGTTTGGCGCAAAAGGACCGGCCGGATTTTTAGCTAAATTTACCTTCGTCGTGGGCGTTTTATTTATTCTGAATACCCTAGTGCTAAGCTACGTTTACAACACGCAAAGTAGTAAATCTCTAATAGATAGCGTCGATACTTCGTCGCTACCTGCAGCTCCTGAGGCAGTCGTCCCGCAAGCTCCTAGCGCTCCTGCGGCTCCGACAAGCGAGCAAAAATAAGGAGCGGCAATGAAAAAATTAGTTTCCGCCCTCGCATTTTTTGCGGCGGTGCAGTTTGCATTTGCAGACGCGCATATCTTTAACTATCACAGATTTGACGACGATAGACACCCGAGCACCAACGTCTCTATTAAAAATTTACGCGAGCAGTTTGATTATTTTAAAGAAAAAGGCTACGAGGTCATCCCGCTTTCAAAGCTCGTGGACGCGATAAAAAACGGCGAGCCGGTATCGGATAATTGGGTCGTTTTAACGGTAGACGACGGCTACAAAAGCTTTTACGAAAAAGGCTTACCGGTATTTTTAGAGTACGGATATCCGTTTGCGCTGATGATCTACGTCGAGGCCACTGCGCGAAAGTACGGCGACTTTATGACCTTTGAACAAATCAAAGAGATCGAAAAATACGGCGAAGTCGGCTATCACTCCTACGGTCACTTGCATATGGTCGGACTTAATGAGGAAAAACTAAAAAACGACTTTGAGGACGGCATAGGCAAATTTGAAAAAAATATGGGCTACAAACCCCGATATTTCGCCTATCCCTTCGGCGAATATAACGACAGGGTACGCGACGTCGCGATAGAGCACGGTATCGAGGTGATACTGAGCCAAAACTCCGGCGCGGTCGCGGCAAACAGCGATCTGCATGAACTAGACAGGATCCCCGCGATGAACGGCACACACCTGCCGTCCGCGCTTGCTAGTAAATTTCTAAAAGCCGAATGGATACTTCCGCAAGACTATCCGAAAGATAATAAAATCAGCGAAATCATCATCAAAACCGAAGAGAATGCGACGCACGGCTACTTCTCAATGACAGGGCAAAAAACAAAAAAAGTCAAGCTTGAAAACGGACAGATGACGCTTAAATTTAACAAGCCGATCGACCGCTATAAAGTGAGAATGAGCCTTAAGGTAAATGGAAAAACCACGACAAAAATTTTAGTAAAGGATATAAATGCTGAATGAAATTTACAAAAAACAAAAAGAGCATAGCGACAAATGCATCGAGGGCCTAAAACGCGACTTTACCACGCTTCGCACGGGCAAGGTAAATATAAGCATAGTCGATAATATTTACGTGGATTATTACGGTAGCCAGACTCCTCTAAACCAAGTAGCCACAGTGCTTACGAGCGATGCTAGCACCATAAGCATCACGCCGTGGGAAAAACCGATGCTAAAAACCATCACCGCAGCGATCTCTGCGGCAAATATCGGCGTAAATCCGAACAACGACGGCGAGAGCGTGAAGCTATTTTTCCCTCCGATGACGGTCGAGCAACGCCAAGAAAACGCAAAGCACGCTAAGGCATTTGGCGAAAAGGCAAAAGTTAGCATCAGAAACATCAGAAAAGACGCCAACGACGAGGTTAAAAAGCTAGAAAAAGATAAAGCGATCACAGAAGACGAGAGTAAAAAAGGGCAAGACGAAGTCCAAAAGATCACCGACAGCTACACATCAAAGATCGACTCGCTCGTAAAAGAAAAAGAGAGCGAACTTTTAAAAGTTTAAAATTTACGTACGGCTCGTTAAATTTGACGAGCCGTTTCTTTCATAAAAACCTTCCGCTATTTCGCATTTAGCATAAATTTTAGTCCGCTTTTGCTACACCCCAAAGCGCGTTTATTTATTTCGCCCAAATTTTAAATTTATCACGCCATACTCGCTTTTACCAAAATTTATATCCAAATTTAAAATTGCTAGCCGTTTTTAGCTCAGTGGAGATTTACAATAACGCAAAAATCGTAAGCGGCCAAAAGCTCAAAAAATAGTAGCTTAAGCGCGCTTAGGGTAAAATTCGCTCAAATTTTACAAAGGAAAAATGATGGATTTAGAGAAAATTTACAAGGATGCGGGCGCGTATTTGCAGGGTCATTTTTTACTCAGTAGCGGCAACCACTCGCAGTTTTATCTGCAAAGCGCCAAAGTACTCGAGGATCCTCAGTTAGCCGGCGCTCTAGCAGACGAGCTATCTGCCGTAATCGAAAAATCGGGCGTAGAGTTTGATAGCGTCTGTTCGCCCGCTCTAGGCGGCATTTTGGCCGGCTACGAGCTAGCTCGCGCGGCAAAAAAACGCTTTATCTTTACCGAACGAGTCGAGCGCGTAATGAGCCTACGACGCGGCTTTGAGGTGAGAGAGGGCGAACGATTTATCGTTTGCGAGGACATCATAACCACGGGCGGCTCGGCGCTAGAGGCAGCGCGCGTGATCGAGAGCCTGGGAGGCAAGGTCGTGGCGTTTGCCGCACTTGCCAATCGCGGCTTTTGCAAGGTCGAAAATTTAGCAGGCAGCGTCGCAAAACCCAGCGCCAAACTACCTGCCGACAAGCCGTTTTTCGCGCTTGGAAACTTTGAGTTTGAGATTTACGAACCTACAAACTGCCCTCTTTGCGCCGATGGAAGCAAAGCAATAAAGCCTGGCAGCAGAGGCAACTAAATTTGTAAATTTCGCGGCTTTATTTGATTTAGTCGCGTAAATTTAGACGGCATTTGCAAGTGTCAAACAAAAAATCAAATCGCCGTGCGGTATCTCGGGCGATAAAATTTAAAGCCCGCCGCTGGGTTTCGTATGTTGCGGGCGGAGTGCGCCAAATTTGCATTGCGGTCTTGCGCTTTTAGCGGCAAGTTGGGTTTAGGCAAATTTACGCCTATTAAAACAATGCGAAAGTGCGTCCTAAAATTTACGAATTTAAAAGCGATGCGTAGATTTGTCGCGAGATAAAACGCCGCAAATTTTATCCGCTCTTAATACCGTCCGATAAAGCGATACAGGCCTGGCGACAAATCAAGCGTAAGCAGGCTTGATGAAAAATGCGCGAAACGAAAATTTTATTGATCATCGCAAACCGGTATGCCGCCAAAAACAAACAAAGACGGCAATATCGTAAAGATTACGCCAGGCAAAACGCATAATCCAGCGGCAAACAAAGCACCGTTTACGAACGCAGTAAGGTTGCCCAGATAAAACGACGCGAGCGGTGCTCACGCGGAAACGAGCCGCAAATTTTACCGTACCGAAGCGGCGACACAAGCAGACGTAAATTTGTCGCAACAAAGTAGAAGCACGTAAATTTGGGCAATCGCGATCAAATTTGACGCTCAAATCCAAAACATGCGCCCAAAAAAAACAAAGCAAAAAAGGAGTAAATTTGGCAAAACAAAAAGCGCGGCTAGCCACTATCGGCGCGCGAGTAAAGGCCTTTATCACCGATCTTTTTTTGATCGGCATGCCGATATATTACCTCACGACCTATGTTTTTTTGGGCAGCAAAGACGACTTTTTGCACAACCAAACCGCGATATTCGGGGCAAATCTCGCAGTTGCTCTTATCTGCTGCGCCTTTTTTGCGATCAAAGCCCAGACGCCCGGCTACCGCTCGCAAAACATCTACCTCATCGACCTGCGCAGCGGCCGCAAGCTCGGCTTCATACGCGTTTTACTCCGCTACGTCTGCTTTTTGCTCGCGGGAGTTAGCATCGTCGGGCTTTGCCTCTGTTTTTTCCGCAAGGACGCGCTAAATTTGCACGATCTACTCACGCACTCGGCCGCCGTCTGCAAAAAAGCCGATTAAATTTAGCCCGCCTTTTGACAAATTTGAGCTAAATTTGCCGCGATTATTTTTAGCAAATCCGGGCTCGTTTTTATTAACTCAAATTTGACGCCGGATTTACGTCTAGCATTTTCGCGGTGCGGGTTTTGCAAACCGCCTTCGTATCTCGCCTCAAAGGCAAAATTTGACGCCTCCGCCGCCCCGTCAAATTTAAATCTTTAAACCAAATTTCGTTACAATCGCCCCCGACAAGGAAAAATATGCAAAAAATAATGGGATTTACGAGAACGCGGGAAAACGCGGAGAAAAAAGGCGCGCTGATACCTAGCGACTTCACGCACGCAGCCATCATCGGAGAGACGGGCAGCGGCAAGACGACGGCGATGATATATCCGAATTTGCTTGACCGCATGCAAAAAGGCTACGCGGTGTTTGCCGTGGATTATAAAGGCGGCGAGAGCGCCAAAATCAAGGCTCTAGCGCGCAGAGCGGGCCGCCTAAAAGACGTCGTGAGCGTGGGCGCGAGGCTGGACGCGCCGATAAATCTCATAGCCTCGATGAAGCCGCGAGACTTTAAAAACTGCGTGAAAAAGCCGATGGAGTCGAGGGAGAAGTTTTGGGAGGAGTTTGGCTCGAGCATCGCGACGGAGTTTTTTAAAGTGCTAAAGGCGCTTAAAATTTTCGCTAAAAAAATCACGCCGCTAAGCGACTGCTACACGGACGCCTTTTACGCCGACGTGCGCACGCTCGCGCGGGATTTTACCTTTGACGTTGCTACGATACTGCGCCTCTCGCAAGATCTAGAAAAGATGCTCGAGTTTAAAGACGCGCTGAGTCTCATCTGCGACAATCTCGACTCCTCGACGCTAAATTTTACCCGCGAGACGATAATGATAAACCGCGCGTTTTTGGCCACCGCGGACGAGTTTTTGGACGCGACGAGCCGCTACAAGGATATCGGCGACGAGCGCACGAGAGATGATTTTCGCAACTACTCGATGATGATGTCGCCGTTTCTTGGCCTCATGAACGACGACTCGCTAAACGGCGACGGCGAGGGAGCGCGCGACGACGCGAGTATCACAGGACTACTAAATAGCGGCAAGATCGTGATATTTAACGCCGCAAGCTGCGACAAAAGTGCGCTGAGCTTCCTGCTAAACAGCTTCCTGCCCGAGCTTTTAAAACGCGTAACGATGAAGCAAAAAAGGCCCATTAGCCTATTTCTCGACGAGTCGGCGAAGCTGCTAAGCGAAAACACCGAGCTAAACGAAGAGATCCTGCGCGAGTGCGAGGTGGAGCTGGTACTGGCGTTTCAAAACGAATTTTTGCTTAAGCGCGCGATCGGCGGCACGGCGTACGAGGCGCTGATGGGCAACCTTACCAATCGCTACTTCATGCGCAACAAGGACGTCGTGAGGCTGGGCGGCAGCGAGGTCGACTGCTCTACGCTGGAGAAATTCGAGTGCGTGCTAGAGGGCGACAAGATCGCGCTGGAGCCGATTTTCATAGATGAGGCGGAGTGTTTGCAAGCACAGCTGGAGTTTGAGCGCGAAAACCGCCTACACGAGCGACTGCTAGGCAAAATCTACGAAAACCACGTGATAGAGTTTGACGAGGAGATCGTGGACGACGGCAAAATCTGGGTGCGCGACGTCGATACTGGCGAGCGCGAATGCGTATTTTTCAGCGACGAGGTGCTGGATATCCGCCCGCAAGATATCTATAAACGCCCGCCAAATACCGGTGGCTACAACATCTCGCTCGAAGACGGCACAGACGACGCGCAGATAAGCTTTAGGTAAATTTGGCTGCGACTAGCGAGAGTGCGGGTTAAATTTGACCAAACGAGCAAGCAAATTCGAGTGCAAATTTAGGTTAAATTTGAAGGTCGGCGTAAATTTAAACAGCAGCTCAACTTGACGATTTTAACCGCTCGCCATTTGCATAAAACTAGGCTGGATAAATTTAAAATTTGACTTTAGGCGGAGGATATGAAAGAAAGTATAGGCAAAGAAAATAAAGAGCCGGAGCTACTTTACAGACTAGACAAACGAAATCCGCTCATGGTGCTGATCGACTTTATCTCGTATAGCTTTTTCCTACTCGTGCCCGCCTTGCCTACTGCGATATATTACGACGGCTGGATGCGCATACTTGGGATTTTGGGCTCCGCACTTTTGATCTGGCTGCTATACTCAGTTATATTTTTTAATTACATTGAAATTTATAGAGACAAGATTGTTATAGATAGATTTATATTTGGAAATCAAGTTATAAAAGCAGAAAATATAATACACTGTCGTACCTTTGAACTCGCTTTTTTACCGGCGCACGTAGAAATAGCGCAAAAGACGCAACATCGTATAGTCAAGATGACCATAATAGCAGGCCTCACGCACAAACAAGCCGATGAGATAGAAGCACAAATAGGTTGTATAATGCCGTGGGATGCAATTGATTAATAGCAATCAGTATAAACAGTCAAATTTGCCGCCGTTATCCGTATCCAAATTCAACGAGCGAGCCAGACAAAACCCACTCATAGGCAGTCAAATTTAACAAAACCGCCCGTAAATTTCTCTCTCCTCGCTTCGGATCAAATTTAGTCGCCAAACCAAACCCAAATTTAAAGCGTAAATCTAAAATTTAGATTTTTATCTACGTTTTATATTTTTGCCGTCTTTATTTACGCACATAAAATCCACAGTAGCCCCGCCGTCATAAATCAAAGCTACGCCATCTGAATGAAATCTATCGTCACAGCCCGCCTCTTTGTCGCCTCGCAGTATCTCGTCCGAAGGGTTGTCAAAAATCTCGTAATAAGCACCCCCAAAGCCCTCATTACGATAATAAATCGTCGTCTTGCGCTCACCTCCAAACACCTCGTTGCCCCAGATTCTTACGCCTATGACGTTTGCGCTTTTTAGTTTGGCTTTTAGTTTGCCAAAAGTCTGCGCGTCCCAGCCGAGTATCCGCAGTGGTTCCTGCACGCTCGTTCGCTCATCTATGCGGATGAAGCTCGCGGTTTGATTTTTATCGGCATTCACGGCGCTAAACGTCTCAACCCGCGCCCCGTCCAAGCGCAGGTCAAACCAAACTCCGCGAGGCCTAATCTCACGCGCAAAATCGCGCAATGCTAAAATCTCGATACGATTTTTTTCATAGTTTCGCGCCAGCTCCCGTCCATCGTATAAATTTAAGTAGACGGCCGTCACCGCGATTAGAAAAATAATAATAAAAGACGCTTTGTGGCTTATACTCATAAATCCTCGCAAATTCTTTTATTCTTACTCTAGTTTAAGGCGTCATGCACGCTAAATTTAAAATTTAACCCCGTGATTTAGCAGTTTTCTCACGCCTAGATTCGTGTCGATGCCGCTGATTATGGCGTTGTAGATGTATTCTTTGCCTTGTTGGATGGCGCTTTCTAGGCTCTCTCCTCGTGCGAGCAGGCAGGCTAGCGAGCTAGAAAACGTGCAGCCAGCGCCGATGATAACCAGCGGGTCAGCTAACGGCGTCTCAAAGTTTTGCACGCTACCGTCCTTGCGGTAAAGCGTGTCGATGCTTTTGCCCGCGATGATGTGCTTTTTCACGATCACGTCACACGGCAGATTCGTAAAATCATCGCCGAAAAGCACGTCAGCTTCGCGTAAATTTGGCGTCGTGACGGCGGCAAATTTCATCAGCTCTTTTAGCCGCTCGATGGCGCTATCTTTGATGAGTTTATGCCCCATTTTCGAGACGCAGACGGGATCTAGCACCACAGGAGCGGAGTTTTTTTCTAAAAAGCTCTGCACGACGTCCATGATAGGCTCGTTAAAGAGCATGCCGATTTTAACGGCATCAAAGCTAAACTCCGCCGAGAGCATCTCAAGCTGATCGAAGATGAACGAGGGATCAAGCGAGACGATATTTTTGATCTTGTCCGTATTTTCGGCAGTTAGCGCCGTGACCGCCGTCGCGCTATAGCAGCCAAAGTGCGCGCACGCCTTGATGTCGGCTTGCAGCCCCGCGCCGCCGTTGCTGCACGAGCCTGCGATGATGAGGATTTTTTTCATTTTTTACCTTTTTTCATTTTTAAAAGCCGTATTATAAACGACATTGCATTAACGGCGAGTTAAACGCTAAATTTTATAATTTTTTAAAGCCGTTTGCACTACAATTTCTATAAAGATTATCAAAATAAAAAGGAAAAACTAGATGGAAAAGATCGCATTTAAGGATATCGTCTCTGAAACACTACTTATAAATTTATACTTTAGAAGCAAGGAAAACGAGGAAGCCCGCCCCATACTAAAAGACGAATTTTCAGGCGACGTCGTGAGCAAGATAGATTATGATTTCGCCAAATTTGACCGCTCGACGCTAAGCAGGGTCGGCACGGTGATACGGGCGAGGTTTTTTGACGACTGCATACGTAAATTTACCCGCGAGCACCCGACCGCCGTCATCGTTCAGGTGGGCGCCGGGCTTGACACCAGGCCTTTGCGGCTAGCTCCCGTTTGCCCCGAGGCGACCTTTTACGACCTTGACTTGCCTGACGTCATCGCACTTCGCGATAAACTCGTGCCAAAAGCGTCGCGAAACTATAGCCTAGCGTGCTCGATGCTAGAAACCGCGTGGATGGACGAGTTAGCCAGAAATCACGCGGGCGCGAAGTTCGTTTTCGTGCTAGAGGGCGTGGCGATGTATTTTGAAAAGGCGGTATTTCGCGAGTTTGTGCTAAATTTGAGCGAGCGGTTCGAGGGGCTTTTGCTCACCGATTTGATAAATAAATTTGCCGCAAGGTCAAACGCGCGCAAGCACGACGTGCTCAAATTTATGAAAGGAGATGTTAAATTTAAGATGAGCGTAGAGGGCGCGGACGAGATCGAGGCATGGGATAAAGATCGCATAAAGTGCCTAGAAATCGGCGCTATGACAGATATGTACAAACACCGCTGGGGGCTTATCGCGCGTATGCTAGGCTACATAAAGCCGTTTCGCGAGGCGTGCAGGATGTTTGTTTTCGCTCTGGGCAAGCGCGGGTAAATTTGCTCAAATTTAAGCCAAATTTGGCGGCAAATTTGACTGCTTTGCAACCAAACCAGCGCCTTTATGACGCTAAAACGCTATGCGCGCTAAATTTGACTCCGCCATAAAACGCGCTCACACTCAAATATAAGTTTGCGCTTATTAAATTTTAGCTATAATCCAGGCTTCATAGATGGGTGTCCGAGCGGTTGAAGGAGCACGCCTGGAACGCGTGTAAAGTGCAAGCTTTCGAGGGTTCGAATCCCTTCCCATCTGCCACTACTTTAAAATTTCATCCCCGCAAAGCTCTGAAATTTCGCTTTTCAACTCGGCGCAAATTTTATAAATTTAAAGCCAAAATTCCATCGCCGTCGCAAATTCAACGATCAAAGATAAAATTTCCTCCGCCTAAAATCAAACCCCAAGGCCGCCTAAATTCTATCTCTGCGCCCGCCGTTTACCGATATTGCGCTAAAATTCCTTTTAAATTTCACTTTGAAGGAGAGAAAAATGAGTGAAGAAAAAAGTTGCGCCTGTGCGCACGCAAAATCCCAAAACGTAACCGACGCGCCCGGCAACAACACCGTATTTATGATCTGGCGCTTTGATGCGGGCAAGACCGCCTGCAAAAAGGCTTTCGAGGGTCTTTGCGGCCTAGTGATAAATTTAAACAAAACCGCCGTTACGAGATTCGGCGCAGCTAGCGAAACAAGCTGCGTGCTGGGCGTGGGCTTTGAGGCTTGGAAAATGCTCGGCTTGCCGAAGCCTTTGCCGAAGGAGCTAAAAAATTTTGAAGAGATTAGAGGCGATAAGCACATCGCGCCCGCTACCGGCGGCGATATTCATATCCACATCAGAGCGGCAAACCAGGCCATTTGCTACGATATGACAAGTGAGATCAAAGCCGCGCTAAAGGACGTCGCGACGTGTGAGGAGGAGATCTGCGGCTTCAAATACTACGACGGGCGCGCTATCATCGGCTTTGTGGACGGCACCGAAAATCCACAAGGCGCAGATCGCGACTTTTTTGCTAAGATAGGCGACGAGGATGCCGCGTATAAGGGCGGCAGCTATCTTTTCGTGCAAAAATATATCCACGATATGAGCGCGTGGAACGCCGCAGGCGTCGCCGAGCAGGAGCGCGTCATCGGCAGATCCAAGCAAAACGATATCGAAATGAGCGAGGAGACAAAACCCAGCAACTCACACTCCGCCGCAGCCAACGTCGGCGACGATAAAAAGGTCGTGCGCGGCAATATGCCGTTTATGCAGGGCGGCGAGACGGGGACTTACTTCATCGCCTACGCAAGCACCTTTAGCACGCTGGAGTTAATGCTTGAGAGCATGTTTATCGGCCGCCCGCGAGGCAACTACGACCGCCTGCTAGATTTTAGCACGGCAAAGACGGGCGCGCTCTTTTTCGCTCCGACCTTCGATATGCTGCAGGCTTATAGCGCGGAGTAAATTTGGCTTTAAATTTAAAGGCGTGCGATGTTTTGTGACCTAAGCCCGTATCAGAGCAGGCGCTGTAAGCAGATCATAGAGGGCAAAGTCGAAAATAGTGAAAACGTCAGGGGTCTGATAGAGTTCATAGACGCTAAATTTAAAACTCGAGCGATCAGCGCGTTTTACGGCGCGGGTAGGGAGTGGCCTAAGATCGTGCTTCGCTCCTAAAAAGATGCCGCAAAAATCACCGATAAAAAGTGCATCGAGCGCTACCTCGCCCGTACACCGCTTTGCGCGAAACTAAACGGACTAAAGAGCTTTTATATCTCGGTCGAGTCCTTCGAGTCGCAGATCCGCACCGATCTGATCCAAGGCGCGGTAGAGGAGCTGCTGCGAAACCGAAACGAGCTTTTAGCGCCGCTTAAAATTTGGTATATCGCAGCGGTGTCCGACGCGCCCGTAGTTTTTTATTTCACGAGGCAAGACGCGGCACGCCGCGAAGGGGGCGGAAAGATAGAGCGGCTGATAAGAAATTTTATAGAGAAAGCGCAGGACGCCAAATATCTGAGCCACATGGAATTTAAGCTGTTTTTTGACAGCAAGGAGTCCGTGGATCTTGAGTACGGCGGAAATTTGTTCTATTATTTCAAATGAAATTTGCAAAGGAGCGAAAATGGATGCGAAGCTTTAT
>JBHRQF010000017.1:0-11753 GCA_042645325.1 Campylobacter sp.
AAGAGCAAAATTTTAAAAACGCCAAGCGGCAAGAAATTTACGAAATCGTAAAAGAGGCGCAGGCTCTTGCTATCGCGGCGGTTATGCCCGGCAAAAAGGCGCGCGAGATCGACGCGGCGGCTAGGGATTTTATCGCCGCTCAGGGCTTTGGCGAAGCATTTTTTCACAGCACGGGGCACGGCGTCGGAGTCGATATACATGAGCTTCCGTTTATCTCAAAGCGCGGAGAAACCGTGCTAAAAGAAGGTATGATCTTTAGCGTGGAGCCGGGGATTTATCTGCCCGGCGAGTTTGGCGTGCGCATCGAGGACGTCGTGGTCGTGCGCGAAAACGGGGCCGAAATTTTATGAGAGTAGCGGGGGCGAGGCGGTTTAGCAAATGCCTCTTTTTCCCGAAGGTTTTTGATTTTAAACCGGGCTTTAAAAATAGCGTTATTTTGGGGCTCGGCGGCAATATCGGCGACGTGAAAAAGCGTTTTAATCGGTTGCATTTTAAACTCAGCCGAGATAGCAGGTTTCACGTCGTGGAAAACTCGGCTATGCTTATCAACGAGGCGTTTGGGTTTAAAGAGCAGGCTGATTTTACAAATGCCGTAATGCTTGTGCAAACGAGCCTTGCCGCGAGGCAAATTTTAAAAATAACGGCAAATTTGGAGAGGCGTTTCGGGCGCGTGCGAAGCTTTAAAAACGCGCCCAGGACGCTTGATATAGATATTTTGTATTTTAGCGGACGAAACAGAAACGACGCGCGGCTTAGATTGCCTCATCCCGGCGCACAAAGCAGGGCTAGCGTGATTTTGCCGCTTGGGACGATGAGGCGCGTTAGCAAAAGCGGAGTGAAATTTTAAAATTTAGCGGCTGCAAAGCTTAAATTTGAAGCGGGAACGGAAAATGCATAGCCTTTGCCGCGACGATTTCGGTGCGGCGGCGAAATTTAGCGAGAAACGAAGGAGAAGATTTGGCGACGAAGTTTTATACGTTTACCGGCGAGAGCAGTATGGAAGCGCTAAAAAAGGCGCAGGCTCAGTGTGGTGAGAGGGCGATCTTGGTAACGACGAAGCAAATTCAGCCAAAGACGATCAATAAAAAGCCGCTTTATGAAATTTTAGTTAGCGTCGAAGAGGACGCGAGCGAGCAGAAAAAAAATCAGCCTCAAAAGCAAAATTTAAAGGGCTACGAGGAGTTTTTGCGCGCTCAGGTAGCAAAAGAGGAAAGGCCGCAAAAGATCATTTTAGACGAGCGCGAGCTTTTTGAAGTCGAAGCTCAAAGCGCTTTAGCTGTGGCAAATTTTAGCCAAAACTCCACGAGCTCAGCCTCGCAAAATCAAAACTACAAAACAGCCCAAAATAGCGGCGAGGACATACTTCTAAACATCTCAAAAGCCGCAAAAGAGATAAGCCAAATAGCAAATATAGAAACTATGCCTAGCCGCCAAGATCAAAACTACGATAAAAAGATAGACGACGTCGCAAGGCAAGTAAGTATGCTAAGCGAAAAAGTAAATATGATAGCCGATATGTTCTGGGAGGAGCGAGCGGGTGCTAGAAACAACCTAAGCATACCGCCCGAGTTTGCCGGTATCTACAAAGACGCCAAAAATAGCGGCATGAAAGAAGAGCACCTAGAGCAGATAATGAAAATAACCGTGGAAAATATGTCGCCTCAGATGAAGGCTAATCCGACCGCGGTTAGGAGATATTTTAGCTCGCTACTTAGAAAGATGCTACCGTGCAGGAGCGAAAAGGACGATAGAAAACAAAAGATAATGATGCTAGTAGGGCCTACGGGAGTTGGTAAAACTACGACTCTAGCTAAACTTGCTGCAAGATTTGCGTATGGAGACGGTAAGCGCGTGAAAACGGGCATCATCACGCTTGATACCTACCGTATCGGGGCGGTCGAGCAGCTGTTTCAATACGCCAAGATGATGAAGCTTCCGATCCTTGACGTTATCGAAGTTGATGATTTTAAAAACGCTCTAAAGCAGCTAAATCACTGTGAGGTTATCCTCATAGATACCACGGGTAGCTCGCAGTACGATAAAGAAAAGCTATCAAGGCTAGAAAAATTTTTAAAAAGCTCGGATACGCATATAGACGTGCATTTGGTGCTCTCGGCAGGAGCAAAGATCGAAGATATGCTTGAAATTTACAACGGTTTTAGCTTTCTCGACATTGACACCCTGATTATTACCAAATTTGACGAAACTAAGATTTTTGGCAACGTATTTTCTCTTGTTTACGAGACGAACAAGCCGGTTAGTTTTTTCTCCGTCGGCCAGGAGGTACCGGACGATATCTTGGTGGCAAAGAGCGAATTTTTAGTAAGTTGCGTATTAGAGGGATTTAGCAAGGAACATAATGAGTAATCAGGCCGAGAAACTAAAAGGCATAGTGGCTGCCCAAGCCAAAGCAAAAACTACGTATTTTATCGCTGTAACTAGCGGCAAGGGCGGAGTAGGCAAAAGCACCATAAGCGCAAATTTGGCTAACGTCTTGGCCAAAAGCGGGTATAGAGTCGCTCTTTTTGACGCGGATATCGGGCTAGCAAATTTAGACGTCATCTTAAACGTGCGCGTTAATAAAAATTTGCTTCACGTGCTAAAAGGCGAATGTTCCTTAAAAGATATTTTGATCGAAATAAAGCCGAATTTGACGCTGATTCCCGGTGAAAGCGGCGAGGAAATACTAAAATTTAATAATCAATTTTTGTGCGAGCAGTTTTTTGCCGAGTCGGCGAACCTTGACGGACTTGATTTTATTATCATCGACACGGGTGCGGGTATCGGCGGTAACACTCGGCTATTTTTAGAGGCGGCAGATGAGGTGGTGGTGGTCACTATGCCCGACCCCGCAGCGATAACGGACGCATACGCCGTCATAAAAATCACCTCAAAAGACAAAGATAATCTTTTGATGGTTTTTAATATGGTGAAAAACGAAAAAGAGGCGATGAGGATATTTGAGCATATTCAAAAAGTGGCCAAGGCAAATATCGAAAATCCGTTAAATTTGGAGTTTTTAGGCGCTATTAGCGAGGATAAAAGCGTCTCAAAGAGCATAAAACAGCGTACGCTTTTTACCGACGATAGCGAATTTTGTCTACCGAGCTTGGAGTTAAATCAGATAGCTCAAAGACTTATTTCGAGATTGGAACAAAAAGTGCTTAAAGATGGTCAAGTCAATAGCTTTAGCGCCTTTTTTAGGCGCATGATTGAGCAATTTTAAATTTAGGATTTAGTTTTGAAAGCGGAAAATTTTATAGCATTTTTTACTGTTTGCGGATTTTTTACGGGAGTCGTTTTTTCGGCGTTAAAGTTAAGCGACCCGATACAGATGTTGCTTTATACTTTCGTGATTACGTTTTTCTTTTATCTCGTGATTCACGTTATCATAATGAACTATATCGACGTAAGATTATCTCTTAAAAAGAGATTTGATAAAGAGCAATACGAGCAAACGGCTGATTATCTTATCGGGGAACTAGCTCTTAGAGAAAAGCGTATAGATAATATATTAAGTAAGCTAGCTAGCGAAAATATCCTAATCAAACAAGCGCTAGGCAAAAATGGCGAAAGAAATGCAAAAGCCGCATAATCCTTATGCCTCAAATTTAAAAAAAGAACAAGACGAGGTCGTGCTAGCCTACACGCCCGCTCTTCGCGCGATGGCTTTTAGGCTAAAGGAGCGTTTGCCCGCTCATATCGACATTAGCGACCTGATCGGCGCCGGGCTGGAGGAGATGGTAAAGCTCTCCAGAAAATACGACAAAGAGCAAAACGACTCGTTTTGGGGTTATGCGCAAAAGCGAGTTTACGGCGCGATGCTTGATTTTTTGCGCGGGCTTGACGTGGTTAGCCGCTCGGATCGTACTTTGGTAAAGTCTATCGAGGCTTTAGTAAATGAGTATTTTAATAAATTTGAGTGCGAACCCGACGATGCGTATATCGCAGGCAAGCTTGGTATCGAAGTAGAAAAAGTAAGCGAAGCAAGGAACGTTAGTGCGGTCGTCGCCGTCCTAAACATCGACGATCAAATGGAGCTAATGAGCGAGGAGAATACGCTAGAACGGGTCGAAAAAGAGGATTTGATAGAAAAGATAACTCAAATTTTAAACGAATTTGAGGAGCGCGATCAGCTCATCGTACAGCTTTATTATTACGAAGAGCTGAGCTTAAAGGAGATCAGCGAAATTTTGCAAATAACCGAAAGCAGAATCTCGCAGATACATAAGCGCTTGATGGAAAAAATAAGAAAAAAGCTTGAGGGTAAATAATGGCGGACATTTTAAGTCAAGAAGAGATAGACGCGCTACTGGAAGTCGTGGATGACGACGATGCTAGCGAATCTATCGGCGAAAAATCAAAAAAAGAAGAACAGCAGCAGGTAATAATTTACGATTTTAAACGCCCAAACCGCGTGAGTAAAGAGCAGCTGCGCGCGATAAAGGGCATACACGACAAGCTTGCAAGAAATTTGGCTTCTCAAATTTCAAGCGTTATGAGAAGTATCGTGGAGATCCGCTTACATAGCGTCGATCAGATGACGTACGGCGAGTTTTTGATGAGTTTGCCGAGCCCTACTAGCTTTAACGTCTTTTCGATCAAGCCGCTTGACGGTAACTGCGTTTTGGAGATAAACCCGAGCATCGCGTTTCCGATGATAGATCGTTTGTTAGGCGGTAACGGCGAGGGCTTTGAGACCAGCAGGGAGCTAACCGATATCGAGGTAAATTTGCTCGACGCAATCCTAAGAATGATGATGCAGCGCCTAAAAGAGAGCTGGTCGATGATCACCGATATGTACCCAAACGTCGAAGCTAAAGAGAGCAGTCCAAATGTCGTACAAATCGTCAGCCAAAACGAAATCGTGATAATGGTCGTCATGGAGATCATCGTAGGCAACTCAAGCGGAATGATAAATATCTGCTATCCGGTTATCTACCTCGAGCCGATACTAAGCCGCCTAGCCAACCGCGATATAATGCTTGGCGAAACGAGCGCGAAAAAGAGCCGAAACAAAGAGCTAAAAACGCTAATAGGACGCGCCGAGGTGCTATATGAGGCGATACTGGGCAAAAGTATCGTTAGCGTAAATGAGTTTTTAAATTTAAAAGAGGGCGATATACTGCGCCTTGACCGCTCGGCAAACGACAAAGCTATCGTAACGATCGATAAAAAAGAGGTATTTTTGGCTGAGGTCGGGTTACATAGATTTAGAAAATCTATCCGCATAGAAGAGCTAATCAGAAGCGATAAAGACGAGATCAAAAATATCCTCGAGCAGTATGAAGAAGAGCGCAGAGCAAAACTCATGAGCACAGAGCACGAGGATGAGTACGAAGACGATGATATATTAGGCGAGGATGAAAACAATGAATGATTTTTTTAAAATTTTCGTAAACGAGGTAAAGGCTACGGTCGAAGGGCTAACGGGCAGGACGCCTGAAATAGGCGAGAGAAACGAATACGACGCCCCTAAACAAGAAGGCATAAAGCCGCCTCTAGTCGTTGCAAACATAGCCGTTAGCGGCGATACGACGGCAAAGATGATACTAGTAGCTACGCCGGTGCTAATGAGCGCGATCGGCGAGTGGATGCTCGGAGAAGAAGAGATCTCGCGCAACGAAAATTTAAGCGAGGACGAGCTAGATGCCGCTAAAGAGGTATTTTCAAATATTATGGGCGCATTTTCTACGAGCCTTGGCGCGCAAAAGGGCATGCCGAAGCTAAATTTCGAGGTCGCGAAAGTAAATTTCCTCGACGAGAGCGCAAATTTTGATTTGAACGCGTTTGAAAAAATATATGTCTATTCCGTTAAAATCGGAGACATCAGCGAACAAATCGCCGTCGTGCTTGACTTTGCATTGGTTAAATTTTTAAATAAAGATCACAAAGAACCCGCCCAGCAAGCAACCCCCGCAAAAGGCGATTTAAGTATCGAGGAAATGCGAAATATCGGGCTCATAATGGATGTGCGTCTGCCGCTTCACGTGCGTATCGGCTCAAAAAGAATGCTGCTAAAAGACGTGCTCACGATGGACATAGGCTCGGTCATCGAGCTAAATCAGCTCGCAAACGACCCGCTTGAGATTTTGATCAGCGACAAGGTCGTAGCCCTAGGCGAGGTCGTCATCGTGGACGGCAACTTCGGCATCCAGATCACTCAGATCGGTACGAAAAAAGAGCGCCTCGAACAGCTGCGTTAAGGGTTAAAATCGGACGAATTCCGCCTTGGGGCGCTTTTTAAAACCAAGTCGTATTCAGCCAAATTTAGTACGAAATCGTGAGCAAATTTAGAGGCCTAAATTTGCAAACCGCCATATTTTTAGAAACCGCTGCATAAATTTGCGTTAAAGGCTAAGGTGGCGGTTTTGTGATTTTAAAATGGGTTTGCTTTGCGAGTTTGCGCCGTTTAGCGCTAAAATTGCCGGCAAATTTGAGCAAAATTAAGCCGCTTTGATAGCTTTGCAAATTTGAAATCTACCTAAAATTAATCTCAAATTTAATCATGCGTCATTTGTTTTTAAATCCGTTTTGGCTATCATTGCTTTTAAATTCGCGTGGTAAATTTAGCCGCTATTTGCAGCTCTAGCACGTAAATTTAAACTAAGAAAAAGAGAAATAATGGATGAAATTTTAAACGATCTGGTCAAATTTAGGGATTTTGCGACTTATAAAAATCCTAGCGTTACGTTTTTTGGCTCGGCCAGGTTTGACGAAAATAGCAAATACTGTAAAATGGCTTTTAGCCTCGCAAAGCAGCTTGCAGAAGGCGGTTTTGCCGTCGTTAGCGGCGGCGGGCCAGGCGTGATGGAGGCGGCGAACAAAGGAGCGTACGAGAGCGGCAAAAGCCCGTCTGTGGGGCTAAATATCGTGCTTCCGTTTGAGCAAGTGACGAACAAATACGCCACGACGAGCTTTATTTTTTCTAACCTATCCGCGCGTAAATTCGCTCTTATCGAGCGCTCGAGCGCGTTTTTGGTGTTTCCGGGCGGCTTTGGGACGCTTGATGAGCTGTTTGAGATCTTGGTACTTGCACAAATCGGTGCCAAAAAAACTAAAATTTTCCTCATCGGTAGAGAGTTTTGGAGTAAGCTCGACGATTTTATCAAAACCACGCTCATACGCGAAAAAGCCGTCAGCAAGGAGGATCTGTCGCTTTATACGATCAGCGATGATCTTGATGCCGTAAGGGATGAAATTTTGGGGATATTAAACTAAATTAGCGTGCTAAAATTTTACTAATTTTAAGGATTTGGCGATGTTTGATAGGATGCGAGATGGGATCGCTTTTGTGCTGATTTGCCTCGTTTTTATCGCTATTTTCGGCTGTGTCGCCCTCAAATTTGACGCTGCTCGCGTCCACTGCTGATTTTAACTGCCGCTACGATGGCGCATACGGTGCGCAAAAATTTAAAGCTCTAAAATACCGCAAGGCTTGAGGGTTAGTTGAAATCGGTCGGTGCTTATATTTGGCGTTCGGTGTTAAATTTTGATCTTTGTAAATTTGTTCGCGCGGTTTGGTTTATGTTTTTAAGCGGATTTGCCGATATGCTTGCCTTTTGCGTCAAATTCGGTAAATTTAACCGCGTCATCGCCGTTTGCAAATCCCGCATTGCCGTCTCGGCGCGTAAAATCTAGAGCCGGCAAGGCGCGAAAGCTAAATGCTACGCCACCCTTGGCTCGCAAATTTATAGCGTATTAAGCTATTTTTTATATAATCGCGTCAAATTTATATGAAATTGTCTTATTGTGGGGCTAAGGCGAGATTTGTAAATTTGAAAATATTTTTACAAAAAATGCAAGCGATGAATCGCGAGATGAATTTAAGCGTTGCGCGGAAATTTTTGCGTCAAGGCTAGGCATGTAGCCTGCCGCAGATCAAAAATTTCAAGCTCGTTTAAAGGCGCTCGCAAGGCGCGCTTGCCCCACAAAGGAAAGAAAAATGAAAATTTTAATGGCCATGAGCGGCGGCGTCGACTCCACCATGAGCGCCAAAATGCTGCTAGAAGCGGGTCACGAGGTCGTGGGCTGCTATATGAAACTACACAAAAAGCCCGGATATCATGAAAAAAATATCGATAAAGTCGCCCGCGCGTGCGGGTATCTGGGCATCCCCTATCACGTGCTTGATTTACAAGAGCAGTTTGACAGATACGTCTATATGCCGTTTGTTAGCTCCTATAAAGAGGGCAAGACGCCAAATCCCTGCGCGCTTTGCAACCACTTTATAAAATTCGGCGAGCTGCTAAAATTTGCCAAAAGTATCGGCTGCGAAAAGCTCGCTACCGGCCACTATATCCGCGTACAAGACGGCTTTATCAGAGTCGCCGCCGATCCTAGCAAAGACCAGAGCTACTTCGTAGCGCAGGTGCCAAAAGAGATAATCGCCGATATGATTTTCCCGCTCGGGGATAAATTTAAAAAAGATATAAAAGAGCTGGCAAAATCTCTGCCGAACTTTCGCGAATACGGCGAGCAGGCCGAGAGCAGCGAGATTTGCTTCGTCGAGGACACATATATTGAGGTGCTAAACAAGCACTACGAGACGGATCTACCCGGCGACGTGGTCGATAGCTCTGGGCGAGTGATCGGGCGGCACAACGGCTACATGCGCTACACGATCGGCAAGAGGCGCGGATTTGAGGTGTTTGGGGCGCACGAGCCGCATTTCGTGCTCGCTATCGACGCGGCAAATAACCGCATCGTCGTGGGCAGCAAAGAGGAGCTTGAGCGCGGTAAGATAGCGGTAAATAGCCTAAATTTATTCATAGACGAGAGCGAGTTTGACTGCGACGTCAAGGTTCGCTACCGCAGCATCGGGCTAAATGCGCACGTAAAAGTGCTAGACGGCGGCACCGCCGAGGTCGAGCTAAAGCAGAGCGCGTTTGGCGTGGCTAGCGGGCAGCTCGCGGTATTTTACAGAGGCGAGTTAGTTATCGGTAGCGGATTTATCCTGTAAATTTACGCCTTTAAATTTGATCGCTTCGGGCGGTCAAATTTGACTCTCTTGCCGAGGTGTTTGCGGTAGCGGCGTTTCGGCGAAATCTACAAATTTAACTTCAAATTTTACTGTTTGGCGACCTTTTTTATGCGCTTAAATTTATAAATAATCGAGTTTTAGGAGTCCAGTACTCGCGATCTAAATTTGCTTTTTTTAAAATCGGCAATCGCTTTGTGTATGGTTTGGTTTGTGGAAAAAGTACCCTTATGGCCTCGTGGAGTAAAAATTAGTTTTACTGATTTGTATGCTCGTTAAGAGACTAACCGCGAAAGATTGTTGCTCGGTTAGTAGGTAGGCTTAAATTTGCTAAAAAGAGTTACATTTAGATATGTTTGCGTAAATTTGGCTATAGAGTTGATAGTCGTTAGTCGTATAGCGTAGGGAGCGGAAAAACTCCGCTCCATTTAAGATTACGCGTTAGTTATCTGGATATAGTTTATTCCGCCTTCGGTTACCGAGTTAGCGTTTAACAAGTCAAAATTTGAGATACCCGCTAGTTTAACTAAGTTATCGTTAGCGTCTAAGGCCTTATTGCTGTTAGCGTCTCTTACTAGATACGTATCGTTACCGTAGTATACCGCATAGATAGTATTTGCCGCTGTAGAGCTTAGACTACCTAGTGCATCGTTTATAGCCGTTTTTAGATCTGCTCTGCCGTCTACGTTTAGGGCTATTTTTTGTAACGTAGCCGTACCAGCACTACCTAAGCTTATCTTGTCGCCTCTATTTGCATCGGTTATCGTTATGTACTTGCTAGCGCTAGCGTCTGTCGTAGAAGCTCCTAGGTTAAACGTATCGTTACCCACTCCGCCGCTGATTTGGAATTTCTTATTAGCCGTTAATGCCGCAGTAGTGACGGTATCGTTTCCTTCGCCTAGGTTGACGGTTACGTCGTGGGTTTGAGTAGTATTTCCGCCAAAGGTTACCTCGTCGTCGCCCGTACCGGTATCTACGGTCTTTAGTTTGGTGTTTGTAGCATAGGCTATACTCAAAACATCTTTAGTGGCTGAACCTTTTATGGACGCAATATCGATATTGGTAGCCGCAACAGTCGCAATAGTCTTACCGCTTGCGTTTACATAGTTGCTAAGATCCAAAGTTTGTAGTTTGCTTAGCCCGCCCGTCATTACGGTAAAATCTGTATTATTTCCTGCCGCTTCTATACTTGCCGGATTCGTTACCCCACCTTTTAGGATTAATGTTTTGATGGTGCTATTTGCTGGATTGCCATTTAGATGTCCTTTTGCGTTTATAATATTTGCGGTAAAATCAGTAGCTGTACTATTGAAGATAATCGAACGTAGCGTCGATACTTCATCGCCGGCATACCCTTTAAAGCTTAAGCTATCTTGCGCAGTAACGTTATAAAAGTAAATAGGCGCTATAACGTTAGAAAAATCTAAGTCTACATTCTTACCCGACAATCCTTCCGTAGTACTAAAGGTTATGCTCTGCAAGTAATTGTTTGTTCCTGATTTTATCGTTAAATTTTCGTTGGCGGCAATTCCGTATGCAAACGATGCATTCGATAAATCGTTTAAATTTATATTGACATTTTTACCGATTATGCTTCCTCTAAATTCTGCCGTAGAATGCAAGCCGCTACCCTTAATATTAACATCTACGTCGCCTACGGCACCGATGTCTTTTATCTTAAATGTTTTTTGTCCCGTTGCGTTTAGCTTTACATTTTTTGCCATTTCATCAGGCGTAGTATCGATACGGTGACCTATACCGTAAGATAGACCGGTATCTCTTATGCCTATACTGACGGTTGCATCAGATATATTGGTGCTTAGATTTATATCTACATCCATCTTTTTACTATCGTCCGCAGAGTTAAATCCCCTTAGCCATCCGATATCCACGCTCTTTTGATTTACAGCCTTTATGGTAGCTTTACCGCTCGCTTTATATCCATAGAAGTTACCGTAGCTAACTTCGGAGTCAGTTATGCCGTTTGCTGCAGTAGCATTGATATTTAGATTTTTGGCTCTTAGCTGGATGCCCCCGCCAGTAGAGTGGTCTCCAAATTTCGCCGTTGAACCTGCTACTGTCGCATTGGTGTTTAAAACTATAGAGCCATTATCGCCATAGCTAGTTATAGACATACCCGACTCACTAAAGCCGTTTAAAGTTTTATAGCCGCTTGCGTTTATAGTAAAGTCCCCTTGATTAGCCCAACCCCATCCTCTTAAATTTAATATTCCGTCATCTATACCGTCCGCTGCGGTATGGTTTATCGTTACGCTTTTGCCTGCTATATGCAGAGGTACTTTTTTGTTTAAGCTGGCCCAGTAAGAGCTAGGATGTGGGGCATTATGTATACCGGTACCGAAAGTAGTCGCAGACTCCGCCTGAGTAATGTGTGCAGTTAAATTTACGTCGCCTACGGCGTTTATTTTACCTACGTTTAGTATCTTTTGACCCGTCGCCGAGATAGTAACGTCGTTTGGCTGATATCGAGGTAAATAGTAGTTATTCCCTGGAGTAAGGGGCCATGTGTTGTACTCATTTTGAGGATCGTAGGCTCCTAATGCACCGTACGTTACCGTAGAGTCCTCTTTATCCGTAGTAGAGGTTAGGCTTACGTTTCTAGTAGTCATTATATATTCGCCGTTAGCTACGCTTAAATTCTTTAATCCTTCAGCTTTTAAAGAAATATCTTGAACGCCTTGAAGAGGAACCGGAAGATAGGTCTTATCGCCTACTGCTCTAAGAGTTACGCTAGTGTCGTCGCCCGTACCTT
>JBHRQF010000018.1:0-11660 GCA_042645325.1 Campylobacter sp.
ACTGGGTCAAATGCGATAGCTGTCACTCGCTGATGTATTACAAAGAGGTCGAGGCAAATTTTAACGTCTGTCCAAAATGCGGTTTTCACATGAGATTAGCCGCCGACAAGAGGGTAGCGATGATCTGCGACGAAGGCAGTTTCGTCGAGCTTGACACCAAGCTAAAGCCCGTCGATCCGATCAAATTCGTCGATAAAAAATCCTATAAAAAACGCATAAGCGAAAACGAGGAAAAAACGGGCAGAAGCTCGGCCGTGATCTGCGGCGATGCCAAGATCGACGGCATGAACGTGCAGCTGGCGGTTTTTGATTTTAGCTTTATGGGCGGCTCTTTAGGCTCGGTCGAGGGCGAAAAGATCGTGCGCGCCGTAAAAAGATCGCTCGATAAAAAGCAGCCCCTCATCATCGTTTCGGCTTCGGGCGGAGCAAGGATGCAGGAGAGTACGTTTTCGCTGATGCAGATGTCAAAAACTTCCGCCGCACTAAAGCTGCTTGACGAGGCAAAAGTGCCGTATATCTCAGTCCTAACCGATCCTACGATGGGCGGCGTGAGCGCGTCTTTCGCGTGGCTAGGCGACGTCATCATCGCAGAGCCCGGCGCTCTCATCGGCTTTGCCGGACAGCGCGTTATCAAGCAAACCATCGGAGCCGATCTGCCGGAAGGCTTTCAAAGATCCGAGTTTTTGCTAGAGCACGGTCTGATCGACGCCATAGTCGAGCGCAAAGAGCATAAGCAGTTTTTAAGCGATATGATAAGGTTGCTCTCAAACAACCCGGCCTACGCCGCTAAGCAGCCGAGCGCTCAAAACTTGGACGACGAGGAATAAATTTGGAAATTTCCGTGTTTTGCATCCAAAAGTCAAAACGTGAAAATTTTGAAAACGAGATCAAAGAGTATGCGAAGATGTCGTCGAAATTCGCCAAAATTTCAGACGTCGTCATCTTTAACGACAAGATCGCCAAAGCCCAAAGCAAGGGGCGAGAAGAGGCGCTAAAAGCCTACGACGAGGTTTATGAGCCAAATTTAAACGGCTTTTGCGTAGCACTTGACGAAGCGGGCCGCGAATTTAACAGCGAGGAGTTTGCCAAACTCATCTCGGACAAGGCTCAAATTTCGTTTTTTATCGGCGGAGCTTACGGGCTTAGCCAAAATTTTAAACAAAAAACCGACGCCGTCGTTAGCCTAAGCCGCATGACGATGGCGCACAAGATCGCCAAACTTATGCTTCACGAGCAGATTTTCAGAGCTCTTTGCATAAACGCGAACCACCCATACCACAAATAAAGGAAAAAAATGCGCAAAAGCGACCTGGAGCAGTTTAAGGCACTTTTACTGGAGCGAAAAGCACAGATAACTAAAAATATTTTAGACTCGTCAAACGAGATGGCAGGGCTACGCCAAAGCGGCGTTAGCGACGAGTTTGATATCGCCTCCGTAAACGCCGATCAGCTCATCGAGCAATCAATCAGCGCTCAACAAAGACAAGAACTAGCCGAGATCGATGTCTCGCTGCGAAAGATCGCCGACAAAACCTACGGCATCTGCGAGATGTGCGAGGAGGAGATCGGCCTGGCGCGTCTGCGCGTCAAACCGCACGCAAAATACTGCATCACCTGCCGTGAGATAGTGGAAAAAACCGCAAAATAGGGGTACGCCATGCAAATCAAACGTTTTATAGTCTACGCCGTGCTTTACCTGGTCGTAGTCGGCGCGATCGTTTATCTTTTTGAGGGCGGCTCTTACGAGCTTCATCTTAAATTTGCCCTTTTTGGCAGCGACGTAGAGCATACATTAAATTTACCCGTTGCCGTGTGGATGATACTACCGCCTGCGATTTTGACGATATTTTGCGTGCTTCACATGGCTTATCACGGGTTTAAATTTTACGCTTTTAAACGCAAAATTTCGCACGATGAGAAATTTTATAGAGATCTCGGTAAGGAAATTTTGCTAGGACTTGATACAAACAAAGACTTTAAAACGAACTTTTATAAAATCCCGTCCCAGATAGCCAGAGTCCTCTCGCCGTGGGATAGGTACAAGGACGCAAAGATCGAGGGCGAAGAGCTACAAAACGCCCTAGACACGGTGCGCGCGGTCAAAAACGGCGAAGTCGCCGACCTAAAGAAATTTAAGCTACCTAAGGACAATCCGCTCTTTATCAAAAACGAGCTAAACAAAATAACAAATTTGGACGGATACTATCTAGAAACGCTTAAAAAACCTATGGGCGATCAGGGCGAAATAGTCCGCGAAGCAAGGAAAAAGCTAATAAATTTAGGCTCGCTCGCCGATATTAAAAAATTTGCCCCTGATCTGGACGAAAAAGAGATCATGACTCTTATCGCCCGCTTTACCAAAGACGAGATAAATTTGAGCAACGACGAGATTTTAGAGCTGTTAAATTCGGATAAAATTTCAAAAGACAGCTTTGGCATCAGCGCTGCGACGCTAAAAAGCAAAATCGCTCCGGATGCTATCATTGGTATCTTTGAGCGGCTCAAAAACGAACGTCAAGAGGCGCAGGAAGCCTACGTTTATCTGCTATTTGAGTTTGAGATGCTCGAGCGCGCGCAGGAGGTTTTGGCAGGCCTTGAAGCCGGCGAATATCAAAATTTCCGCACCCTGCTCTACCTCAGACAAAACGGCAAAAACGTCCCGACAGAGCTATTTTTTAAGTACGCGCATTGCTGATAGATTTTTCAAAAAAACCGCTTTTTCTAGCTCCGCTCGCGGGCTTTTCGGATCTGCCGCTTAGAAGCGCGGTCAAGCAGTTTGGCTGCGACGTGACTGTAAGCGAGATGATAAGCGCAAACGCCCTAGTTTACGAGGGTAGTAAAACGCTTGAGATGCTCAAAAAATCGCCGCTTGAAACGCCATATATCGTGCAGATCGCGGGCAGCGACGCGGACATCGTCAAAAAAGCGGTGGAGATTTTAAACGGTATCGAGGGTATCGACGGTATCGATCTAAACTGCGGCTGCCCAGTGCCAAAGGTCGTCAAACAGTCTGCGGGCTCGGCACTGCTAAAAGATATCTCAAATCTAAAACGCATCGTAGAAACTATCAAAAAAACCTCAAATAAGCAAATGACCAGCGTCAAACTACGCCTGGGCTTTGATGAAAAAATACCCGAAATTTTAGCCCTTGCCGCACAAGACGCCGGAGCGGACTACATCGCATTTCACGGACGCACAAGAGCGGGCGGCTACACGGCAGCGGTAGATTACGCCGCGATCGGCCGAGCCAAAGAAGCTGTAACCATCCCCGTCATCGCAAACGGCGACATCTCGCCCGAAAATGCGGCCGACGCGCTAAATTTGACCAACGCCGACGCGCTAATGATAGGACGCGCCTGCATCGGCAAGCCGTGGGTTTTCCACGAGATAAAGACTGGCGGCAGTATCGACGCGGCGACGAAAAAGGCGATCATCTTGGCGCATTTTGACGCGATGATCGAGCACTACGGCGAGCACGGAGCGGCGATATTTCGCAAGCACCTACACCGCTACTCCAAAGGTATAGACGGCGCCAGCGCCTTTCGCGACGAGATAAACCACATCGCCGAGCCTGAGATCCTGCGCCAAAAAATCCAAACCTTTTTCTAACTATGCAAGGCTACATCCTGCACACGCAAAAGGTGCGCGACGAGGATCTGCTCGTCTACATCCTCACGCCCTCGCTACTAGTTAAATCCTACCGCTTCTACGGCGCGCGCCACTCAAACGTCCTACAGGGCTACAAGATCGACTTTGAGCTCGAAGGCGGCGAAAACTTCCTCCCGCACCTGCGCAGCGTCCTACACCTAGGCTACCGCTGGCTGCTCTCGCGCGAGCGGCTACTCGTATGGCAGCAGTTTATGCGCCTACTATACGCGCACCTGCGAGACGTCGAGCAGATAGACGAGGTGTATTTTCGCGAGCTCGAGCTTTGCGCCTCGCGCTTTGACAAAGGCGCTCCCAAACGCCTACTCATCGAGAGCTACGTGCGCATTTTAGAGGCCGAGGGTAGGCTACACGACGAGCTTTTTTGCTTTATCTGCGACAAACCCGTGGAGTATAGAGTTGCGCTAGCTAGGAGCTTCTTGCCTGCCCACGAGCACTGCGCCGCACAAAAGGGCTTTGGTGTAGAAAAGATAAAAATGCTCTTTAGCGAGCGCTCTACGCTGCTACTTGACGATGACGAGATAGACGCGCTCTACTCGGTTTTGCTTCAGGGGCTTTGATCAAATTTGGTGTTTCAAATTTGACTTGCCAGAGTTTGCTTTCAAATTTAACCCGCTCAAATTTGACACGGACGGATCTCGCCGTGCCCTGCTCCCGATATCCAAATTTATCAGCTCAAATTGCATCAAATTTACCGCCTCTTTACCTGGTTTTGGCTAAGATTTTGCAAATTTGACTTAAGGGATAAATTTGAAAAAATTCGCACTCGGCTTTGCCGCTCTTTTCCTTGCCGTTTTCGTAAATTTCCTCTACGAAAAGATGTCTCGCCCCACTCATTTTACCGTCACTCCCGATACTAAAATAGACCCAAACTCCGAGCTAGCTAAATACGTAACGCAAGAGGAGATAGACGACTTTGGTTTTAGGTACTGGGATATAGACGAATACGAGGAAAACAACGCCACCCTTAACGCTTTAAGAAATCTGCTAAGGCTAAAAGATACGGATAAGGTCTTAAATTTTATGAAAAGAAACGGACTTAGCGCCGACGTAAAGATGAAGGCAAACACGACGCCGCTGATGTACGCTAGCTTTTACGACGACGAAACCACAGCAAAAAGACTCATGGAGATGGGCGCGGACGCTCATGCGAAAGATAACTACAAGCTCTCGCCCCTGGCCTACGCCATAGAAAACAACTCTACAAAGACCGTTAAGCTCTTACTTGATAGCGGGATTAAATTTAGCAATAAAGAAAAAATTCAAAGATATTTAAAAGCGCCCCAAAACGATAGGATAAAAAGTTTGACTATAGACGGAGATAATATATTTGTAGAGTACGAAGTAAAATACGGTCAGAAAAACGAAGGCTCAAAAGGCTGGATATTGCCTTTTGATTATATTACCTTTGGCAACTTTACCGAGATGCTACAAATACTATTTAGTATGGGGTATTTTGACGAGAACGGCAACTATTTTAAAGATATGGAATATATGCCAAACTACGAACCTATGCTAAATTTACTACTAGACAACAACGTTTCGGGGCAACCTACTAAAGAGGAGCTAAAGAAGGCGTATGAAGAGTGCTACGATAACGTAAAATACTATACGAAAGAAAAAGAAAACTATATCTATAAAATGAATAAAGGCAGAGACGAAGAAGGCGAAGCTAGGTTGCGCAAAAACGACAAATATAGGCATTTATGCACCGAGTGCTTATATCATGAAGGTCTTTTAAAATATAAACCAAAGCCGCCAGATCCCGAACAAATAAAAAGATTTGACGATACGATAAATTTTTACTCTAAACACTGTTTGGACGAAAATGCTACATTTAAAGATACCGAATCTTTTGTAAAATGGGCAAATGAAGAAAAAAGGCGAGAGAATGTATTGCGGTTTTTAGAAGCACACAAAAATAATCCCGCAAAGGTGATCTATATTGGCGCCGACATGAGTGATCAAGACAAAGAAAAACTAATATCCAATAAACTAATCCAAAAATTAAGGAGCAAAAATGCCGCAGAGCGACGATAACGTATCCTCTTATGCGCAGGAGGAGCAAGGAGATAGCCAACCGGCAAAAGTCAAATTTGACCGAAAGAGCGGTCAAATTTAAGCTAAATTTGACGAGTTCTCACTCCTCGTCGGTCAAATTTTGAGCCTGAGCGGCGAAAAACGTATCGCTGTGGATGTTTTCAAAAGCGGCCTTTAGCGAGACGAAAAGCTTTGGATTTTGCTTTTCTAAATTTACCAAAAGCTCCTTGGTTTCGGCTCTAGCGTGAGGCATCTTGATATCAAATCGCATCGCTGGACACGCCTCGTCGCCGATAACCGTAAGCCCGTTTCGCACGGCGTTTTCGCGTAGCTGCCTTTCGCGCACGAATATAAACGGCCTGATAACCTCGATCCCGTTTGCTGCGACGTATTTGGGAGCAAGCGTTCGCAGCGCGCCGTTATAAGTAAAATTCATAAAAAAGCTCTCGACCGCGTCGTCGAGGTGGTGGGCGATGGCGAGCTTGTTAAAGCCGTGCTCGAGCGCGTAGGTGTAGAGATAGCCGCGCCTCATACGCGAGAAAAAGCTGCAAAAGCTGGAGTTTTTGCGGATCTTGTCCTTAGATATCTCAAAGATCGAGCTATCGATCACGTCGTGCTCGATGCCGTGCTCGGCACAGTGGCGCGTGAGATAGGCATAGTCCTCGCCCATGCCGTAGCTTAGCGTCACGGCCTTAAACTCAAATTTTTCGGGCGTGACGTTTTGCATGTGTTTTAGCACGTGCGCGAGCGCAAGGCTGTCCTTGCCGCCGCTAAGACCGAGCAAAATTTTATCACCGCCGCGCACCATGCGGTATCTGGCGTTGGTCTGCCCGACCTGGCGCAGCAGCCGCTTGCTAAGCCCTATCATAGCCGCTCGATCATCGCGAGCATGAACTGCGCGCTGACGTTTGCCGAGTCTTGTAAAAATTTATCGAAGTCAAACTCTGCGCTACCGCCCGCCTCGTCGCTGATGGCGCGAAGCACGAAAAACGGTACGCCCAGACTCTCGCAAACTAGCGCCACGCTAGCGCCCTCCATCTCGGTGGCGTCGGCTTTGAAGGTCGCTTTGAGCCACTCTTTTTTCGCGTTGTCGCAGATGAACTGATCGCCCGTGGCTATGACGCCGCCTTTTAGCGCGATGCCTTTTTCGGCCGCGACGCTAGAGGCTAACGCATTTAGTGCGTCGTCGCTTTTAATAAATATGCTGGTCTCGGGCACGTAGCCGTGCGGGTGCCCAAACGCCGTGATATCGACGTCGTGCTGCACGAGGCTAGTCGCGTAAAGCATATCGCCGATTTTCAAATTTGGATTTAGCGCACCTGCGACGCCGGTAAAAAGCAGCTTGTCGGCGCCGAATTTCTCGATCATCGCGCTTGCGGTTAGAGCGGCGTTTACCTTGCCGATCTTTGAGTAGGCAATCACAAGCTCTTTGCCGCCGAAATTTGCGAGGTAAAATACGTTATTTGCGTGCTTAACCTCTTTGTAGTCTTTGAAGCGCTCAAGTAGAGGAGCAACCTCCTCGCGCATCGCGCCTAAGATCGCTATCATTTAAGCTCCTTTAAAAGCTCTTCAAGACTGCCAAGATCGGTGACGCTAAATGTCGGCTTTTCGGTGATTTTTTTGTTGATGCCTTTTAGCACGCTACCGCCGAACTCTACGAAAATATCGACTTCATTTTCGATGCTTTTGATGCTTTGTTTGTATAAAACGGGGCTAACGAGCTGAGCTTTTAGCAAATTTAGTGCTTCGTCTTTTGAGCCGTAAGGCTTCGCCGACGCGTTTGAAACGACTGGATCAAATTTAGCGGCCAACGCTGGCTCTAGCTGTGCCGTTAGCTTCTCGCTAGCACTCTTTAAAAGCGGGCAGTGGCTGATGACGGACATGTTTAGAGGCAGTACGCGCTTAGCGCCCGCTTCTTTAAACGCTGACTCAAATTTGGCGATATCCTCTTTTAGTCCCGCGATCACGATCTGACCGTCGCAGTTGTAGTTCGCGGCGTAAATTTGATGGCCGTCTGCCTGAGCGTTTTTGCAAATTTGCTCGACCGTCTCGTCGCTAAGGCCTAAAATAACGCTCATCGTTACGTCTTTGCCAGCGCAGTCCTCTTGCATAAATTTACCGCGCAAATTTACGATCCTAAGCGCATCGACAAAATCAAACGCGCCGCTAACCGCAAGCGCGCTAAACTCGCCCAAAGAGTGACCTAGCGCGAGGCTTGGCTCCAGATTTACGCTTTGCTTTAAAGCAAGATAGCACATAAGCGAATTTAAAACGATGGCGGGCTGAGTAAATTCGCTCCTGTTTATAAGGTCATTTTCGTTGAAAAGTAGATTTAAAAAGTCTATTTTTAGGCTATCGCTTGCATTTTGCAAAAGCTCGGCGGCCGGGCGGAAATTTTCGTAAATTTCCTTACCCATACCGATGCTTTGCGAGCCTTGTCCGGGAAATATAAACGCTGCTCTCATCTAGGCTCTCTTAGTGGCAGCCACATCCACCGTCGCCGTGGTGGTGACCGTGGTCATGGTGTCCGTGTCCGCAGCAACCGCCCTCGCCGTGATGATGGTCGTGATCGTGTCCGCCGCATCCGCATGTATGTGCGCCTCCTACCATACCCGTAGCTATCTCGTCCTCTGTAGCATCGCGTTTGTCGAAAATTTGAACCTTAAACTCCAAATCTTTGCCTGCATAAGGGTGGTTAAAATCAACCGTCACATCGTCCTCACCGATAGATTTTACTATCACGCGTACGCTCTCGCCGTGCTCGCCTTGACCGAAAAGCTCCATGCCCTCTTTTAGCTCGATGCCCGCAAATTGCTCTTTAGGCAACATCTGAACCGCGCTAGAGTCGTACTCACCGCAAGCCTGCGCAGCCGGGATAATGATAACCTTCGTTTCGCCTTTTTCTAGTTTGGCAACCTCTTCTTCTAGTTTCTCGATGATATGTCCGCGGCCCGTTAAAAAGGAAATTTCCTGCCCTACTTGCATATTGGACTCTAAAATTTCGCCCGTTTTTGCGTCTTTTAGCTCATAAAACATAGCTATAACTTGTTCTTTCACATTCTTCTCCTATTTATGAAAATAACGTGATTATATCGTTAAATTTATTAAAGAATGTTTTAGTTTCGAGTAGGTGCGGCTTTGGCTTCTTTGCTGTCCGGATAGCCTAGTTTTAGTGCTTTGTAAAATTTATTCGCACTTGCCGTGTCTTTTATCTTATCAAAGCTAATAGCAGTGTGATAAAGAAGCTTTGGTGTATACTCGGCCTTGTCGTAGAGCTGGATACTTTGCTGGTAGTATTTTATGGCGTTGTTGTAGGCTTTTTGCTGATACGCTATCTCGCCGAGATAGAAATTCGCCATCGCAGGCTTGTGGTCTTTGCTTAAAAGATATTCGTATCTAGCCTTTGCATCGTCGAGCTTACCTGTGTCAAATAGCTTTTTAGCTTCGCTTGCCACATCTTGATTTTTTTGTTTGGTAAAATCAGTCTTTGGAGCCTGCGGCTCAGCGACTGGGCTACTGCTAGCTACCGGCTTGTCTTCATCGTTTTTTTTTGTGGTAGCAGGCGCAGCGTTGCTCTTATCTATCAAAGCACCCATATCCTTAAGGACTTTGGTGATTTTAGCGTTGTTGGCCTCTTGTATTTTTCGGCTTTCTTCTACATATTTTTTAAGCTCGTCGAAATCGCTTTTTGCGGTAGAATTTCCGTCGTTTCCTTCAAGATCGTTTAGTCTTTTTTCTATCCTAGACATTCTCGAGTTTAGTCCGTCTAGCACGCTTTGCAAGCCTTCTAAGCGCTCTTGCATGGTATTTAAATTTGACTCGACGTCACCCATGTTTCTACTTAGATTTTCTACGTTTTGTTTGTTTTTTAGAAATGTTTTTTCGTTATCAGTCAAACCGTAGGGGCTAGAGCTATCTAAATTTCCAGCATCAAATACCGAAATTTCATTGGAAGCGGAATAAGAGAGAGTGGCTCCTATAAAAAGAGCCACAAAAGTTTTTAAATTCGTCATAAATTTAATTATGGAAGAACTTTAAATTCAGCACGTCTGTTTTGAGCGTCGCAAGCTTTTGTTTTGTCTGTGCAAACAGGATTGCTTTCGCCGTAGCTTACAACGGTGATTCTATCAGCAGCAACGCCTTGTTTTACAAGAGCGTCTTTAGCAGCTTTTGCTCTTTTTAGACCAAGCGCATAGTTGTACTCGTCTGTACCCCACTCGTCGCAGTTACCCTCTACTTTTACAGAAAGAGCTTGAGCCTCTGATTGATTAAATAGACCTGCGTTTGTGTTGATAGCAGACTGCATGTCGCCTTTGATGTTAAATTTGTCAAAGTCAAAGTATACAGTTTGAACTTGACCTTCAATGCTTGAAATTAATTGTTGCAATCTCTCGCTATCGCTCATCATGTTATCGCTTGAGTTCATACCGCCCATATTTTGATTAGCGTCAGCGCTCATATCAACTTCAGGGTTTTTAGAGCTACAACCGCTCAACAATAAAGCCGCAATAGCAGCAGAAGCTAAAACTACTTTTTTCATTTTCATCCTTTTCTAGAAATTTAAAGTGATTATATCATAAAAATTACTAAACATTACCAATCAATCGACTGAATTTTGCCGATTTTTAACGGAAATTGGAAACTTTTGTTCTCATTTACGCGAATTATACCAAGAGAACTCTGGCCGCCAAGCTCTTTGATAAACACTACGCTTTGCCCGTCGCTAGAAAATCTAGGGTATAAATTTTTACCGCTTGCAGTGAGCTGTCTGATGTAATCAGTCTGCGTAGAGATCATATAAATGTTAAAATCTTTCGTTCCAAAGCTACTCTTACCGTCTTCTCTACTAGAATAAACTATATAGTTTTGGTAGGTGCTGACGGAGTTGTTATTTTTGCCGTGATAGACCAACTGCTCAAAACCGCTTCCATCGACGTTTTGCGCGAAAACGTTAGGATAGCCGAGTCTATCGGAAACGAAAACTACGCGTCTGTCGCCGTCGACGAAGTTGCCGTTGACGTCTATACCGCTATAGTTGGTTACCTGAGATAGTCTTTTTGAATTTAGATCGTATATATAGATATCAGGCTGATCTTGCGGAGCCATAGTTAGCAAAATTTTATCTCCGTTTTGGCTAACGTCGGAGGCTATAATCATACCGCCCTTGCTATCTAAAATTTTAGTTTTTTGACCGCTTGCAACGTCGTATCTGTAAAGAACTAAATTTTTGCCGCTGTAATCAGAGTAGTAAAACGCTCTCTGGTCTGCCCCTATCCATTTAGGAAATATATTCAAACCGCCGCGCACAAGTACTTTTTGATAGGTTAGAGTATAGTCGGCTATAACGATCTCGCTTTGCTTAGAGCCCGTTCCTTTAGCAAAAATGATAAATTTCTCCATCCAATTAACAGGAGGCATTTTTAGCTCGTTGATCAGCTCGACTATCGCTTTATGAGCGATAAACGGGTACTTTGCTCCATCGTTCATATTGTAAATTTTCTCGTACTGAGTAGTCGCCGTTTTTGCATTTATGAGCTTAACTCTAAGGCTTAGAGGCGAGTTTGCAGAGCCCTCAAGCGCGTATCTAAATATAAGCTGCGCACCCTTTTCGCTCATGACGTTCGTATTTGAGTCGCCTTCATAACTACTTGCGATGTACTCGTCCACGACCTCAAAATCAGAGCTAACCTTTAAGTCGCCCAGCATGATTTTATGAAATTTGCTCTTAAAAGCCTGATCGCCGACGGCCGTTGTGGCATCTTGAAGCACGATTTTTGGTAGGGCTAAGCCTTTGTTGATGACCGAAATGGTGGCGTCAACGGCAAAAAGCCAACTGGCAAAAGCAAGAAAAAGTAAAATTTTCTTCATTTTTCCTCCGTTATTCTAATTTGTCTTCTAATTTTGTTGCAATACTAATCGCTCTACCTATCTGAGTAGGTGGTGGAAATTTCTCA
>JBHRQF010000019.1:0-11602 GCA_042645325.1 Campylobacter sp.
CGCAAATTTGCGGATTAGATTTACCTCCTATGAGCCGGAATTTGAAAAAATAATCACGCTTGCGGTGCTAAAAGACGGGCTAAGCTTGGGCGAGCTTTGCCTGTGCGATACGACTGTGGCGGTGAGCGAACACAGAACTACGCAAAGCGAAGCGGTGCTGCAAGGCTGTGTGGCATGCGCGGTAGGCGGGCTTTTGGGACATAAAATTTATCTGCAACCGCAAGATTCCAGGCATCTTGAGATGATGAAAACAAACGCCTTGCAAAGATTTGAAACGCTTACCGGGCGCAGATACGACGGAGAATTTGAGCTAAATTTGCTCTGGCAAAATTTGCAAAATCCATTTAATTTTTACTACGGCAACAACCGCTCGCCGGTTCAGGCTTGGCAAGCAAAATGGAAAATTTGCGCACAGCCAGAGCTTATAAATTTGATCCTTGATGCCGGCGTCGGAAGCGGATGTATGAACTGTGGAGCTGGGTTTGTGGAGATAGCAAAGGAAAAGCAAGTTAAGTAAAATATAAATTTAAAAGCCTATAAGGAGAACAAGTAGTACTTGCTTTTCAAAGAATATTTTATAAAAACATGCTCAAAAAATCAAGTAAAATCTATGTAAAATATAATAACTTGACATCAAAGATTACTTGCAGTATAATAACGCCAACTTAATTTAAGGGAATCCCTTGGGCGATATAGTTAAAATTTTCGCCGACATAGGCGAAATATATCAAAAAGACGAAAAGCGTCTCAAAAACGAAGCCTACAAATACGACGCAATCAAAGTATATCTCTGTGACATAGAAACCAAGCGAATAGAGCCGAATTTAAACATAAGCAAAGACGATCTGATAATATGTAGATTTGGCATAGGCGCAAATTCCGGTAATCTTTTTCCAAATTCTCAATTTTTATCCAAAGAAGTAAATAAAGACGAAGCTAAATTTATAAAAGGCGTTTTGAGATCGGTTTCAAATTTGCTCTCGTGTTTTGAGCCGAGCAATATAGAAAATGACGCTATTTTGCCTATATTATCAAGTATAAATGAAGAATATTTTGCCGATATTATAGATGAGATCAAAGGCCTTGATGAGCTAAAAAAGGAAAAAGGCAAAAAAGTCGCTACTTTTTTCTCGCTCTCATACAAGGGCAAGCCCGTTTCTGCCTATTTTAAACAAATTTTTGAAAATCGTATCAGCCTAAAAGAGCAAAAATCGTCCTATGGATACGATATTTTAACAAATGAAAAAGGTATCGGCGGTGATGCAAATTTAGCGTTTTGCTCGGTAAATGAGATGCCTGCTAATATGCAATTTATCAAATCAAAACTCCTGCCGTTAAACGCTGTTAGCGCAAAAAAGGTAGAAAACGGCTTTAAAGCGATAAAAGATAAGCTATCGCATAATTTTTACGGTATGAAAATGGCGATTTTGCCGACGATTTTAGATAGCTCAGTAAATCTAGAAGAGATTATAAAAATACTAGAAGAAACTTCAAAAAGCTATATGAAAAATATTGAGATGGCTGAAGAAGCCATAAGCATAAACAGCTATCTCGAAATCGCCGCTAAAAAACAGGAAAATTTACCGGTTTTAAATACGATTTTATTTTATACGCAAAGTAATGCCGCTATCGATTTAAAGCTTGCGATAGACGATGTTTTGCCCTCTTTTATCTCTCATGTTTCAAATTTAATGGGCAGCTTTGATATAAAAGCTTTCTATGAAAAAAACAGTGGAACCGATGAGACGATATATCTTCAAAATTTGTTTGAAGATAGGCTAAGCGTGATGAGCTTTTTGTTGTCGCGAAATAAATTTGATTTAGAAATTATGATAGAAAGATATAGCGATCTGATTTGTTATGGTAGCGTCAATAAGGACTATGCGGAGAAAATAGAGTGGAGCAAATATTTTAACGATTTTTACAGGCAAAGAACGGTCGAGGTTATCAGAAAATACCAAAATTTTTTTAATGAAATTGATGTCTTAAATAAAAAACTAGTGTTTCAAAAGGAGTGTGATTTGGAAAATTTAACCGATAAAAAGGAACTGATTAAAGAGCTAATCAAAAATAGCGAGTTTTTGAATCAAAACGATGCGCTTATTAGCGCTTATTTGCTCGGTATGCTAAGCGCAGCCCTGATAAACTGGCAGCTCGGCATTAACGGCGGCGTATCGTTTAGCAACTGGCTCAATGACTGCGGCTCGATAAGCAGGGAAAATTTGGAGCGAATTTGGACTAAGTGCGACGAGATGATTAGAAAGCTTAAGGCGGCTTCTGGCAAACCAAATCCAAATGTTGAAAATATAAAAGAGTGTTTGATTGAAATTTTACCGCAAGTCTTTTCTAGAGAAGGCAAGATAGTAAAAAGCTCACATACCACGCTTGCTTTTGCTATGGGCGGAAGCGATTATCGCAAATTTCTAAAAGATAAGACAAAATAAAAAGGAGAATAAGATGCAGAAAAAAGAGATACTTTTTTTGTGGGACGGAGAGAACTGGAATCCAAACGGCGATATGCTAAAGGATAACGCTCCAAGATGCGATGATGAAACCGGTATAGCCGAGGTGACGGATGTGCGCATAAAAAGAACTATCAGAGATGAGATTATGAAAAAAGACGAGACGTCGATTTTTATAAAGGAGTATAGGATAGAAGATGCCGTACTAGACGCTAAAACGGCGATCAGACAAAGCATAAACATAAAGCAAAGTAAAAGCGAACTACAAAAAGAAATTTTGTCTAAATTTATCGATATTCGCGCATTTGGCGGCGTCTTACCGATTTCGGATAAAGACGAGATGAAGCAGGATAAAGAGATAAAAACCGCGGGCGTTCAGTTTACCGGTCCGGTGCAGTTTAGATTAAGTAAATCTTTAAATAAAGTCGAGATAGAACACGTAAGAGGAACCGGCGCTTTTGCTAGCGATTACGATCCAAACGATCCTAAAAAACAAAAAGATCAAGCGACTTTTAGAGAGGAAAAATTTTTAAAATACGCTATTTTTGCTACCTACGGCGTTATCGATAACTACAATGCAACAAAAACCGGCTTTAGCGAGGCCGATGAGGCTAAAATTTTAAAAGCTTTGTGGCACGGTACTAAAAACTTAACGACTCGCTCCAAAATCGGCCAGACTCCGAGGTTTATGCTAATCATCACGTACAAAGACGATACGTTTGCGGGCAATCTAAACAATAGCATAAGCCTAAGAAGCGAAAAAGACGATAGAGCGATAAGAAGTATCAACGAATACGTTATTGACTTTACGAATTTAAAAAATAAACTCGCAAGATATGCTACAAATATAGAAAAAATAGAGTATATGAGCGACTATGATTTTGAGGCAAAAAACAAAGAAAATTTTGACAGTAGCTGGAAAAAGATAGAGGCATAAAATGAGCATTATTGCTTTTAGATTGTTCGGCGATTACGCTCATTTCTCGCATCCGGCGACGATTTATTCTAGCCTAACCTATCCGGTGCCGCCAAAGACCGCTATAATGGGCTTTTTAGGCGCCGTTATAGGCGAGGAGGAGTACTTTAAGCTTTCAAACATCCAATACAGCGTAAAAATAGATAGGCAAATTTTAAAAAAGAGTTTTGTTTTTAACGGCATAAAATTTGCCCTCTCAAGCAATATGCATATAGAGGAAGGCTATCAAAACGCAAAGGAGAAAAAGCAGTTTTACAGAGAGCTTATTTGCTCGCCGTCTTATGTCGTATTTTTAAATTTAGAGAATTTAGAGCAAAGCTACCGGGATAAAATAATTTCAAATTTAAAAGAGCACAAAACCGCCTTTACGCCGTATCTTGGGATAAATTTTTGCATAGCAGATTTTAGCTGGATAGATATAAAAATATGCGAAAAAATAGAGCAAGACGAAAGCTTTATAGATACATTTACGCTTATGGAAGATTTTATTTTTGACGGTATAAATGAAAATGCGAAATTAACTACGGCTAGAATGCCTTGCGACTGCGAAAATGGACGAATTTTTAAAGATTTTAGAGACTTTGTAATGGAAATAAACGGCAAAGAAGCTATAAAATCTAAAAACCATGGAAATATATATCAGATAAACGATGAAAGAGTCTATTTTATTTGACGAGTTTTGGTCTCATCCAAATAAACTTTTAGAAAACCATATAAAAAATATGATCTCTGCTGGCGATGAAGAGCTGGATAAGCAGGTCAAGCTCTATCATGACATCGCAAAACTAAAAAATAATTTTCAAATTTACATCAGAGACACCTCAAACGACAAGCTGGATAAAAACCACTCATTTCTGTCGGCATATTTTTTCTTGCTAAACTCCAAATTTGATGAAATACCGACTCTGTTTGGCTTTCTTGCCATCGTTTCGCACCACGGCGATGCCGTAAATTTAATGACATTAGCTCGAGATGCTAATAAATTTTTTAAAAATTTAAAAGAGCTAGAATATTGGGAAGAAGTAGCTAACGCCGCTAAAAATACCCAGGTTTATTCGGGATTATCTACAAAAAAGGATGAGTTTTTAGATAGAGCGGAAAAGCTTCGCCAATACTTAATTTTATTGCAGTACAGATACAAATTTACTTATAGTGATTTTATAAATTTCAAAAGCCTATACTCAAATTTGGTTTATAGCGATAAATTTGAAGCTATTTTTAACACGCCAAAGCAGGAAACCAAAGATATACCGATAGATGTTTTAGAGAGTGATATCCAAAGTTTACCGCCAAATAAAAAGCGAGATACATTTAGAAATTTTGTTTTAAACAACTTTGACGAAAATTATAAACTTTTTACTTTGACTGCGCCGACTGGATACGGCAAGACCTTGACTGCTCTAAATTTTGCCCTAAAATTTAATAAATCTCGCATAATTTATGCGCTTCCTTTTACTTCGATAATCGATCAAACCTACGATATTATCGCAAAAATTTATAAAAATAGCGATATTTCGGTTAGCAAGGCTCATCACAAAACGACGATAGATGAAGAAAATCTAACCGAAGATGATAGGTATTCTAAGATCAAATTTTCGATGGAATCTTTTAGCGGCGAGATAAACGTAACTACGCTTTATCAGCTGATATTTGCGCTATTTGGCAATAAAAACAAAGACAACGTCAAATTTAATCAGCTCAAAAATAGCGTCGTTATCATCGACGAGGCACAAGCGATCCCATATAATTTTAGAAAAGATTTTATCCTGCTTTGCGAGATCATTTCGCAGCGGCTTGACACTATTTTTATATTTATGTCGGCGACGATGCCGGTTATTAAAAGCGAAAATTTTAAAGAAATTTCAAATTTAGACTATTTTTCAAAGCAGGATAGATACGTCATAAAATGGCTTGATATAAGCGGTGAAGAGGATCTTTTAGAAAAGATTTGCGAGACCGCAAGGGACAAAAATACCCTCGTCGTCGTAAATACGATCAAAAAAGCGCAGGAGCTATTTGTAAAACTAAGAGATAAATTTAGCTGCTTTTGCTTAAACGGATATATGTATGATGATCACAAACGCGCTACTATCGAGGCGGTAAGGTGCGCAATAGATAAAAGTAAAGATGATCCGCTTGCGAGTAAAATTTTACTAATTTCCACGCAGTCTATCGAGGCGGGAGTGGATCTTGACTTTGACGTGGGTTTTCGCGAAGTCTCGCCCATTAGCTCTATTATACAGACCGCAGGCCGCGTAAATAGGCATTTTGGAGAAATTCGCGGCGAGCTATACATCTTTCCGGAAATAAGTAAATTTACAAATTTGATTTACGGCGATTTGCAGAAAGTAAGCAAAGCAATTTTAGAAATTTTCAAACAAAGAGAGGTGCGTGAGAGCGAAATTTTAGAAATTTCAAATTTGTATTTTCAGAAAATCAGCGATCAACTGGAAAATTTATATATAGAAAGCGAGATAAAAAAGCTAGAATTCGAAAATATAAACCAAAAAATCGAAGAAGTTATGAAGGACAATCACAAACAAACGCTAATCATCGAAGCCAAAGAAAATTTTATCAAGGATTTTGAAGCTAAAATTTTAGAAATTAAAAATAGCTCAAATGACGAATTTACGATACGAGATATTTTAAAAAATCACATCAGAAAATTGTCGAAATTTAGCATAAACGTAACGTTTAAAGATATGGACAAATTGACGCCTAATTTAAAGCAAATAAACGGACTAAAAGATATGTTTTATCTGCCGTTTGGCTCATCTTATTTTTATAGCGCGGATTACGGGCTTAAAAAAGATACGAATTTGGACATCACGGACGAGGTATTCGATTAATGTTTTGCAAAGACCAAATCACCGGCACGCTTGTGAATTATTACGTTACCTGCAGGCGCGAGGCGTGGCTTTACGCGCACCATATTCACGCAGATCAGGAGGATGAAAACGTGCTAATGGGCAAGGCGCTAGCGGATATCAAAGAGAGCGATTTGCAGGACTTTGCATTTTCAAATTTGAAATTCGACAAACTTTCCAAGCAGCGCGGACACTATCTCGTCACGGAGTATAAAAAGAGCCTAAAAAACGAGCTTGCAGGCAAGATGCAGCTACTTTTTTACGTCTATCTTTTAAAAACTGGCTTAAATTTAAAAGAGGTAAAAGGCAAACTAATCAGCGGTAAAAAGGTGATTTTGGTGGATGACAGCAGCGAAAATTTCGCTCTAATAGAGCAAATTTTAAGCGAGATAACGGCGCTTGCGAACCTAGAGCGGCCGCCGAAATTTACGCAGGGCAAATTTTGCGCAAACTGCGCTTATAGCGGATATTGCGTGAGTTAAATTTAATGTATGTGATTTTATTTTACGACATTGCCGGCGCCGAGCAAAAAGAGAAAAACAACGCAAACCGCATCAGAAAGGCGGTCGAGAAGTTTTTGCCGCGCGTGCAGTTTTCCGTTTTTGAAGGCGAGATTCGCGAGAGCGATTTTAAAAAACTAAGCGCGGTTTTGCAAAAAGAGTGCATTACGCAGCTTGATTCTATCGTGATTTATACGTTTAATTCGCTGAAATACTCCAAGCGTATCGTAATCGGGCAGGATAAAAGCGGCGCGCTGTTTAGTTAAATTTGCTCGCGTAAATTTGCCGAATTTGACGGCGCTTGAAATCCCGGCTAAATTTAAGGAAAAAAGATGCAAAAAAGCGACAGGACGCATTTTATTTTGAGTGCAGGCAGGCTTCGTAGGCAAGATAACAATATCTATTTTGACAAATTTGACGATACGGGCGCGGTCGTCGCTAGTAAAATTTTGCCGATAAACGCGATCGATGAAATTTACGTGCTGGCAAAAGTGCAGATCGACACCTACACTATGGCGTTTCTGGCGGACAACAACGTCCTTTTGCATGTTTTTAGCTCATATCAGAGCTTTCGCGGCAACTTTTATCCAAACACCTCAAACTCGGTCAATAAAAGCGGCTTTGTGCTACTAAATCAGGTTCGCGCCTTTGACGATCTCATTAAGCGCGTCTACATTGCCCGCGAGATCACTCGCGCGCACATCCTAAATGACGCGGCAAACTGCAAAAGACACGGCGTAAAATTTGACGTCTCGCCACATATAGAGGCGCTAAACGCCGCGGCGGACATGCCTGCGATAATGGCGGTAGAAGGGGCGTTTCAAAAGCTCTACTACGAAAAGTGAAACGAGATAATCGCGGATCAAAAAAGCTTTAAATTTACCGTCCGCTCCAAGCGCCCGCCCGCCGATAAAATCAACAGCTTCATAAGCTACGTAAATACGCGCATTTATAACGTCTGCCTCAGCGAAATTTACAAAACCGAGCTTGATCCGCGTATCGGCTTTTTACACGAGCCAAACTACCGCGCGCTGAGCCTGCACCTCGATCTTGCCGAGATTTTTAAGCCGATTTTGGGCGATACGCTGATTTTTAGCATGCTAAATAAAAAGGAGATCACCGCAAAGGACTTTCAAACCTACGCCGGGCGGATAAAATTTAGCAACGACGCCGTGCAAAAGATCGAGCTAAAAATGATCGCGAGGCTTGGCGAAACGATCTCGCTGGGCGGTCGCGATCTCACATGGCGGCAGGTGATCCGCCGCGAGGCTAATCAAATCAAAAAATGTATCTGCGAAGATGCGCCTTATGAGGGGTTTAGGTGGGGATAAATTTGATATTTTGTCGGCAGGATCAAAGTATCTTGGTTGTATTTTGATGATTTGATTTTAGGGCCTTGACTTCATCAAAATGCGGCACAAAAATCGCTACGCATTTGCGGTCAAATTTGACTTATGCGTCTTGGCTACTGTGTCGGGTGGGGGGATGCTAGCTTACTCTTGTTGTGGCGGGATATTTGATTTCTAAGTGCCTTTTTAAATCCAAATCATGTCGATAAAGCTTTTTCTAAGACTTTATAAATGCTGAAATTCGGGGCATTTTGTATCGATACTATTTTGATTTTTATGTAAATTTAAGGCGTAAAAATATAGACTTTGGGTTCTAATAGCCCTAAAAATGTATATTTTGGTGCTGTTAAAATTTACTCCGTTGGAGTTTGAAACGATATAGAAAAAGATCGCCATACGTTTGAGAAAACCGCGTTAAAATTTACTCCGTTGGAGTTTTGATGCAATCAATTTTTGCGGCTTAGTATGCTGTGCGATTGATTATAGACGGGCGACAAAATATAAAGTTGCAATAAATAATTTATGATTTTCTGTTAACTTAGCTAACAGCCTACCGGTTGATTGCCTGCAAGCAGTTTTTCTAGCTTGCGATTTTTAAAGAATTTGACGACGTCAAACGCAATCTTGGCAGCCAAAAGCGCCAAAAAAAAGTGTCTAAAAGCATAAAATTTGCCTAAATATTTATGCTTTTTCATGAGCTTTAGCGCGAGCGTTTTTATCGCTTCTATCGGCTTTTTGATTGCTTCGCCGATCATTTTGTCTTTTATCTCGTGGACGACGAGGGCGGTGATGGTTTTTAGGTATTTTTTAGTTTTGGGGGCGGGTAAATTTTGCGTCGCAGTTTTCCCGTAAACGTCGCCGACCCAATCCTCAAAATTTTGCCGAGCGTTTTTGCTTTTTAGGAGTTTTTCGCCGACTTTGCTTATCTCGTAAATCCCGCGCGAAGTCTTTAAAACGATCCTTTTTTCTTGCGGTAAAGCTTGAATTGTAGGGCTATTTGCTATGACGCCTAAAAGCGCGTCCGTTTTACTCTGGCTCGCACCAGTTTCGCGCGATAAAAACTCCGCTATTTCTTTACGACTCGCCTTTTTTCTCTCGTTTAAAAACTGCGTCAATAAAAACAATCCTTGATAATCCATCGCAAAAACTCTCATTATTATATTAAATTGAGAATTATACTTAAAATATCTCAAAATAAAATAAAAGCCGGTATCATTTTGATTTTAGCGCGTTGAGCTATAAGTCAAAATTTGAGCTTTTTACGACATTTTTGGCATAAAACAAAGGACTTGAATTTCAAATTCGGGATTAATCTACATAAAAGCGACGGTATCTACGGTAAAATTTACCAAATCGCGCAGAGTTCTAGTGCAGTCGGCGTGCTTTGGTAAATTTACAAAAGATAGCAAAATTTACAGACTAATTATACGTACAAAAGGGCGAAATTTAGTTGCCCGTCAGTCTAAATTTGAAGCTTGGGCTTTAGCAAATCAAACAAATTTAAGCCCAAAGTAGTCAGAAATTGGTGCCAAATTTAGCTCGCGAGCAAATCCAAATTTGAGATGGCAAAGGATATATCGCTAAATTTTAGCCATCAAAATTTACTGCGAAAGCAATTTTAAATTCAGCGTCAAATTTATTTTGCTGGTGAGCTTTTTAAGGCAAATTTAACTAACGAAAAACTCTTGCGCAGCCTGCTTGCCCTCAAATGGCTTCACGCAAATCTCGCGTTCGCCGACTCTAGCGAGCACTACCGTATCTTTATCCGCTCTAGTGTAGGCAAGCGCCAGCCGCACGGCAAACTGGAGGTCGGCTTCGTTAAATTTAGCGTCAATGAAACTCACCGCGCCCACGATATCGCTGTCAAATTTGATCTGAGTAAATTTCGGATTATTTAGAGCTAGCAGTTTGGCGTTGTCGTTTTCATCGCGGCCGATGACCATTTTGGTGCCGTTTGTTAGGCGCAGATGTCGTCCGAGGCGCAGTAGCTGCATATCCGCGCTCGTCATTTCAGGGTCAAATTTGATGAAATCTCTGATTTTATTCGCAAAGCTCTCGATCGTGAGCAAGCACCCCCCGCCAGGCGTCTCGTACTCGCTAAAGCCAAACTCTTTCGCAAGCGCGAGCTGCCTTTTGCGGTCGCGTCCGCTGATGGCGAGCAGTTTGCTGCGATCGACCCAGCCCTCGCGCTCCGGTTTTGTGGGCTTCATCAGCTGCGCAGACATCGGACGCAGGATGAGATCCTCCTCGTCGCCAGCTGCGTTTTTGACCTGCGCCATCGCGTCGCGTCTCTGACTCATTGGACGCTGGCCGATCACTTCACCGGTCGCGATAAAGTCCGCACCCTCCGAGCGCATCATCGCAAGCGCCGTTTTAAACATATATCCGTGGCAGTCGATGCATGGGTTAAAGTGCTTGCCGTAGCCGTATTTAGGCGTAAAAAGCACGTCGCGTAGGTATTCGTTTCTGATATCGATTATTTTAAGCTCGGCTCCGGCTTCGTTCGCGCGGCGGCGTAAAATTTCCGCCTTTTTCTCGTCGCCGCTAAAGCCGATATCGATGTGCACAGCCGTAACGTCGATGCCTTGGGTTGTCAGCAGCTTGATGGCGATCATGCTGTCTAGCCCTCCGCTAAATAAAACTAACGCTTTCATTTTTTAAGTTCCTCGATAATTTTTTTTATTTTTGATAGTATTTGTTTTTTTTCCTCTAAAGGAATTTGTTTTGCCGAATATTCTTTGTGCAAATTCTCGTAAAAACCAATCCTTAAACGAGCTATGCCTTTTAAGGTATTTTCTTTGTCTTTAAACGCATCGTAGTTTTTAAATATTATCTCACGCACGAAGGGATCATCCGCGCTAACTCCAGCTGTGATTGCTAAATAGGCGGATCTGTGTCGCACAAAATACTCAGGTTTTAAATTTTCTAAAATAATTTTTTTTAGATCCTCATTCTCGATCATTGTTTTTAAAATTTGTATTTCTAGTGGATCTTTGAGTTCGCGCTGATTTTTGCCGAAATTTTGTATTTCGTAGGCTTGCATGCGCTCCTGGGCGGCTTGCGTATTTGCACCTCTAGTTAGCCAAAACGACCCCTCGGCTATCTTTAAAATTTTAGCCACGAGCGGGACGTAGGAGTTTGCGACAACGGGCTTTAGGCTCGCGGTAAAGGCCTGGATCGCTTCTAGCGCCTTTTGCTTTTGCATGGGGCGCGAGAGGTCAAAGCCGCTGGCTAAATGCCTGATGTAAAATTCGCCAATCTCCGTGCCGCTTTCAAAAATTTGCCGCAGATACTCTATCTTGCCCGCTACCACCATATCGGCCGGATCCGCACCGCCTTCTATGATGACGACGCTGGCGTCGATTTCGTCCACACCGACGTTTGGGTCTCGATGGGCGAACCGCTGGAAAGCTGGGGCGAACGCATCAAAATTCTCCTGCCCTATCAG
>JBHRQF010000020.1:0-11295 GCA_042645325.1 Campylobacter sp.
TCATCGCAAGATACTTCGCCTTATCGTTTTACGCTCAGATTTGCAAATTTAACTCGAAATTTTACGCACCGAGACCCTGCGTTGTTTGGTGGCGTCTAGCTTTTATGTTAAGGGGGAAGGGGCTTGAATTACGAAGTCGCTCCCTTCCCCCTTAACAATCCCCCAACCCTTACGACGTGAGATGTTGCTGCACTGCGTGCAGGTCTAAATTCGGCGCTAACGCGCCGCAAATTTAGATTTACATTTTTGCAGTGCAGGTCTCGGCGAGTAAAATTTGAACGTAAAAAGTCAAGGCGAAGTATTTTGAGATGATTTTTGGGGTTGCACAGGTAAAATTTAGCGTAGGCTAGACATATAGTCTGCCGAGCTAAATTTTAGCCAGCTCCGCAAAAAGCGCTCAAAAGACAAGCCGCCACCAAATTTAATGTTTTCCGCAGCCGCACTCTTTTAAAGCCACCTCCACATCGCAAAAATGCCTATGATCTCTCGCCAAATGCTCGATAAAATCCTGCTTTGAGCCCTGCGAGATCTCGTGCATGAAAAGATCGTGATTGACGTAGGCGACCTTGGTGGCGAAATTTAGCGTCAAATTTACGTCGTGGCTGATGAGCACGACGCCCGTGCCTTCAGCGTTGATCTGTTTTAGCAGCTTATAGACGTCCGCTTGGCCCTTCGTGTCGATACTGGCGGTCGGTTCGTCTAACATCAAAATTTTAGCCTTCGCGCAAAGCGCGCGCGCGATATAGACGCGTTGGCGCTGTCCGCCGCTTAGATCGCCGATCTTTCGCCGCGTAAATTCGCCCATCCCGACGCGCTCGAGCGCCGCCTCGGCCTCTATCTTGTCGTCCTTGCCGTAAAATCCAAACAGCTTTTTATCTATCCGTCCCATCAAAACGACCTCGAGCACGCGCATCGGGAAGCTTTGATTTATCGGGATATTTTGCGGGACGTAGCCCACGGCCTTGCTCACGCTAGCGGGCTCCTGACCGAACACCTCGATCGTCCCGCCGCTTGGCTTGTTTAGCCCTAGCAACAGCTTTAAAAGCGTGCTTTTGCCGCCGCCGTTTGGGCCGATGATAGCTAAAAAATCCTTGCAGTCGTATTCTAAATTTATACCCTCAAACACGAGATTTTCGTCGTAACCAAAGCTCAAATTTCGCACCGAAATATCGCTCATAAAACGCTCACTTTACCCGAAATATAAAACATAAAAACGCCAAGCCCCAGCATCACAAAAAGCGCGGCAAACTCGCAGCAAGTCCGCAGCGCTCGAAATCTCACCACACCCTTTAGCTTAAAGCCGCAAACGGCCGCCAGAAATATCACCGCACCCATGCCAAGCCCCATAAACAGGCCGCTAGCAAGCCCCGCCGCGTAGCTGTTTAGGCTAAAGGCCAGCACGAAAACCAGCAGCGTGCCAGGACACGGCACGAGCGATCCTGCTAGCACCACGAGCCACTCGCTAGCCGTTTTTGGCGCTTCGTTAGAGGCCTTGCAGGCTGCGCAGCCGCACTCGCTCTCATGAGCGGCGGGGTTAAATTTGACGGAATTTGTGCTCAAATTTGATGAGGGGGCTAAATTTAAACCAAAAACTTTGCTCGCCCCATTTGCGCCTTTTTCGCCCGGGACAGGCACGGCGGCAAAGCTAAATTTGGGCTTTAGAGCCGTTTTTTTAATCTTAGCGTAGATCATATAAAGGCTCACGCAAACGATCGCTACGGCCGAGATTTTCGTCATCGCGCCCGCTATGTCGCTGACCTTGTCCGTCAAAAACGCGTTTAAAAAAACGTAGCTAAAAAGCACGAGCAAAAACGCCCCCGCCACGTGTGCGAAGCCGACCTTCATCGCAAAAGCCAGCGCGCGCGAGTAGCTGCCGCCGTTTGCGACGAAATAGCTAGCCGTTAGCATCTTAGCATGCCCGGGGCCAGCGGCGTGCAAAAATCCGTAAAAGAAGCTAACCGCGGCTAGCAGGGCGAAATTTAGCGCGTTTAGCTCGGCGCTATTTATCTTGATGAGCTCTTTTAGACGCTCTAAAAACTGTAGGCTCATGCCCGAAACCGAGTCAAATTTAGCCCTATCCTCGGCGTCGATTTGCTCTAAATTTTGCTTATTTTGCGCCTTAACCAGCGAACTCAGCTCGGGCTTTGCAGGCTCTATTTTAGGCGCTTTTGAGGTCATCTCAAAAAACGCCGCACTCAAATTTACGTTTGGCACGAGGTAAATTTTATCCGTGAGCGCGTATGGCTGGGGCGAGCTTATTTTAAAGTTAAAAAATCCCTCGTGGTCAAAAACCTCGACCGTTACGACGCGGCCGTCCTTGACCGCCAAATTTAGCTCTAAAATATACTCGAAATTTAGCCTACCCTCATCCAGATAAACCCGCTGCGAGAGCGTTTTGGCGTGCAAATTTACGGTCTCGCCCGCGCCGTCGTAGTAGCCCACGCTCGTTAGATATCCACGCGGCACGATGTAGTCGAGTAGCGATTTTTGCACCTTCCACGCTTCGTTTTTACTAAGCGCTTTGTCGGCGTTTTCGTCGTAGCTTTGTAGCGTGAGTTCTGTGAAATTTTCAGAAAACGTCCAGGTTACGGCGGCTGTTTTTATCATATCGCCCTGGACGTCAAATTTGACCGAGGCGTGCGCGGTCGGAGTGTAAAGCGCGCAGAGCGCACAGGCATGCGCAAAGCTAAAAAAGGACGCAAAGAGCGCGAAAACGGCGAGTATGCGTCCAAATTTCATTTATAGGCTCTTTGCGAAAATTTGCGCCGTTTTGCGTAGCTCGGCGTCCCAATCAAGCGACAGTTGATCGATCTCTACGACGCTAGCGCCGCTTTCTTTGGCGACGGTTTGCGCGGCTTTTTTAGAAAACTGCGGAGCGACGAAAATCACCTTCACGCCGTGCTCTTTGGCTTCCTCGATGAGCTCTTTTAGCTCAGCTGGTTTTGGTTCTTTGCCATCCACTTCGATCGCGATTTGCTCTAGATCGTAGCGTTTAGCAAAGTAGCCCCAAGACGGGTGATATACGATAAATTCGCGGTTTTTGACGTTTGCTAGAGTGCTTTTGATAAAGCCGTCAAGCTCGCCCAGCTGCGCTTCAAATTTAGCCAAATTCGCCTCAAAAAGCGCCTTGTTCTCAGGATATTTTTCGATTAGCGCGGCGGCGATATTTTTAGCTTGGATTTTTACGGAAACGGGATCCAACCAGATGTGCGGGTCAAATTCGCCGTGGTGATGCTCGTGATCGTGGTGATCGTGACCGGCGTGCTCGTGTTTGTGATCGTGGTGAGCGTGTTCGTGCTTGGCGTCATGGTGATGATCGTGGTCCGCGTGCTCGTGGTGTCCTTCAAATTTGATCTTTTCTACACCCTCATCGGTTTTTACGATTTTGAGATTTGGATAAGATTTTTGAAATTTCGGCAGCCAAGCCTCCTCGAACTCGATCCCGATAGCAAAATATAGGTCGCTTTTTTCAAGCGCGGTCATCTGTTTCGGTTTTGGTTCGTACGTATGCGGATCGGCTCCTTTGCCCACCATTACGTTTACCTCGACCGCGTCGCCCGCGATTTGCTTGACGAAATACTGCTGCGGCAAAATACTGACGCTAACTTGCCCTTTGGCGTATAGCGCGACTAAGCCCAAACATAAAAACGCGAAAATTTTTCTCATTTTTATCCTTTCCGTGTTAAAATTTGGGCGAAATTATATCAAAAGCAACTTAGTTGCAAATTAATTTTTCTCAAGGTATAATACCCTAAAATTCTTAACGCAGAGGAAAAATATGGGTGAAAATTTGGAAGAAAAAGCCGGTTTTGAGGAGCTTTTAACGAAAAATGATATCAAAATCACTCCGCTTAGACTCGAGATTTTACACATCTTACGCGCCGCCGCCGCGCCGCTTAGTTATGATGAAATTTTAGCCCAAATAGGCGCAAACAAAACCACGTTTTACCGCTGTATGGACCTTTTTGAAGCTAAGGGCATCGTGCTAAAAAGCGAAAATAACCGCAAAAACTTCTACGAGCTTGAAAGCGGGGCAAAGGCGTATTTCGTCTGCGACGTCTGCCACAAGATGACCAATATCGACATGCCGCGCCTAAAACAAAATCACGTCAAAAGCGTCGTAGTTAAGGGCGTTTGCGACGATTGTTTTTAAAATTTACGCTTAAATTTGACGGTAAATTTGCAGCTTAAGTCCGCTTGCCGAGTGATTTTTCGCTGCAAATTTAAAGCGGCCGCTGCGTCAAATTTAAAAACTCAAATTTGACGCGGATAGCCCAAAACTAATCCTCGTAAAGTCTTGCAATCTCCGGCGGTATCGCGATCGGACGACCGTGCGAGAGGTCGAAAAATACATAAGTCGTCACCGCGCTAGCGACCGGTACGCCATCTTTGCTAAACTCGTAAAAACGCTTCGAGCAGCTTCTTTTTTCGGGTTGCGTCCAGGTTTTCACGCGCACTTTATCGCCCAAAAACAGCTGCCCGAGGTAGTCGATCTCATGCCTGCGCACCATCCACGTGCGGTTTTGCGCGAGATTTGTCTTGATGAGGTCGCCCACGGCGTTTGAGTGCGCGTTGGCCGCTTCTTGCATCCAAATCACGTAGTGAGCGTTATTTGCGTGATGATTCACGTCGATAGCATCCTCGCTCACGGTAAATTCGTAATAAAAAATTTTCATTTTCGCTCCTAAAAACGCTAAAATTGTAGCAAAAATTTAAAGGCAAACAAAATGAAAGAGATGTGGGACAAAAAGGCGGCGAGCTATCCGAGATTTAAGGGTGAGCCTAGCGTTTTTCATAGAGGGCTTTACGCTAAGATCGCCGAGTTTGGCGTCAAATTTGAGGGCAAAAGCGTCGTTGATATAGGCTGCGGCACAGGCGTGCATACGTTGTTTTTGACGCAAATTTGCCGCGAGATAACGGGTATGGATATCTCGGGCGAGATGCTAAAAGTCATGCTTGAAGACGCGGCTAAATTTAATATTTCAAATTTAACCGCCGTTCAAAGCGATTTTAAAAACTTTAACCCAAACCGCGTCTACGACGTGGCTTTTAGCACGATGAGTCCTGCGATCGCAGACGAGGAGGATTTTGTCAAATTTATAAATTTAGGCAAAAAAAGGGTCTATCTTTGGTGGAACAAACCGCGATATTCAAGCGTTTTGGAGCTTTTTTACGAGGGCTCGCAGAGAGGGTGCTTTAAAGAAAAGGCAAATTTTTTCGAAGAGTACTTGCGCCGCGAAAATATCGCTTTTAACTCCTGCGTACTCGAGGAGTCTCGCGAGCAAAAACGCACGCTTGAGGAGATGACACAAAACGCGCTTTGGCATTTACAGATCTCAAATTTTACGCACGATGAAAATGCGGTCAGATCGCGGCTAGAAAGCATCGCGCAGGATGGCTTCGTGACGGAAAAAATCGTCTCTTCAATGAAGCTTTTAGTTTTTTAAGATATAATCGCTTTATTTATTTAAAATTTAAAAAGGATTTTTAGTTGTCGCGAGCGTTTTTGCAGATATTTTCGTGCGTTTTATGCTTCTTTTGCGTTCAAGCTTTCGCCGCTTCGCACGTTTTATCTCCGATTGCTCAGCCTAAATTTGACGAACAAAAAGCCAGACTAGGTAAGGAGCTGTTTTTCGACGCCTCGCTAAGCCTGAGTGGAACGCTATCTTGCGAGAAATGCCACAATCTTTACTGGGACTTAAGCGGTACGAGTAAAAAAAACGTAAAAATCTCCGCCGACGAGGAGATTAGCCCGCCAACTGCGCTAAATTCGGCGCTAAATTTTATCTTTTTTAAAAACGGCGAAGTTAAGGATATAGCCGAGCAGGTTAGGCAGAGCTTGACCGGCAAAAATCAGCTTGCTAGCGAGCCGAAATTTCTAGTCCAAAAGGTAAATCAAAACTCTGTTTATAGGAATAAATTTGAAGAGCTTTATGAGGATGGGGTAAGCTTTGAAAGTATCGTCGATGCGCTGGTAAATTTTGAAAAGGCCCTCATCACGCCAAACGCCAAATTCGACAAATTTATCAGTGGTGACGAGAGCGTTTTTGATGAAGAGGAAAAGCGCGGATTTGAGCTTTTTAAAACAATCGGCTGCATAAACTGCCACAGCGGCGCAAATATAGGCGCAAATCTCTACTACGAGCTGAAATTTGACGCAGACGGCAATAAAACCGGCCGCTACAAAGTACCTAGCCTGCGAAATATCGAAAAAACTGCGCCGTATCTTTATAGCGGCGAGGCGGCCGATCTAAAAGAAGCGCTTAAAATAATCGCTAAAATGCGCATAAACTACGATTTAAGCGACGAGCAGACGCACGCGCTTTATAAATTCTTGCTGACTTTAAGCGGCGAAAAACCGGAAATTTTAAAATGAAACACAAGATAATCTTTCATAAAATTTTATTTTTTACTATCGTTTGTATCGTATTTTTTGGAACCGTGATGACCTATAAGGCCACCAAGGACTTAGTAACCGCTTATGAGTGGAAGGGCACGATAGAAAAGGTAATGGACGCTAACGACGAGGCGAATTTCTTGCTCGAAAAAAGCCTTCTAGAGGCCGACTACGACGCGATCATGCGCCATACGGCGGAGTTTCAAAAGGCTCTAAAAAAGCTTGATTCAAGCAATCTAATCTCCTTTGAAAAGCTAGCGTTAAACGAAAAAACTTTTAGCGAGCTAGAGGAAGCGGTTGAAAAAAGAGTCGAGCTAACCGACGAATTTAACTCCGTGACGATAATGGCAAAGCTCGTTTATAACGAAATAATCTTAAAATTCGAGGCTTTAGACGGGCTGTATTTTAACGAGCTGATTCCGCAAATTTTGATGTTTAGATACGACTTAAACACTGATCTAGCGGCACCTAAAAAGCTTTTAAACGAGTATTTAAAGAACCCAAAACTAACTAAAAACGACGCAGGATTTTTATCGAGCGCGCAAAAACTGATCGGCTACTACGAGCAGGCACAAAAGCTTTACCGCGATATAATTTCACTCGGAATTTACAATAAGCTATCCGACCTCAAAGAAAGTTGCGAGCGCTACATACAAAACGTCTTATCGAATTTACGTAGGACGATGGCGCTAGTGTTTGTGTTGTTTGGGCTTGCGTCGATATTTGTTTATATTTCTTATGCTAGAGCTAGAAACAACATCAGACTACTAAACCGTTTCGAGCAAGCCGTCGATAATAGCTTTAACGCCATAACCTTTACCGACCTAGATAGAAAGGTCAAATACGTAAATAAAATTTTCGAGCAAAATTTCGGATATAAATTTGAGGAGCTAAAAGATCAAAATATAAACATCATAAAGTCCCATCAGCACTCAAATGAATTTTATCAAGATATGCTAAAAACGATAGAATCGGATCAAATTTGGCGATCCGACGAGCTAATAAGCAGAACAAAAAGCGGCGAACTCATATACGAGCAGGTTATTTTCTCTCCGCTTTTTAACGAAAGCGGCGACAAAGACGGCTACATGTCGATCAAATTTGATAAAACCAAAGAGATCGCGATGACAAAAGAGCTCGAAAACAAAAACAAAGAGCTGAAAAACGAAGCGCTAAAAGACAAGCTAACGGGGCTTGGTAGTTATTTTGCTCTGACACAAAGGATGGAGCAGGGCTCGGGCGGCATGATCATCTATATAAACATTAACAACTTTATGGATTTTCGATTTTTTTACAAAACAAAGACCGTGGACGCCATTATCGCATCTTTTGCGACGACGCTTCAACTTTGCATCGATACCTATAAGATGGACGCTGACATTTACAGAGTGCAGTTTGACGAGTTTTGCATCTGGTACGGCGGCGACGAAGCAGAGCGGGCGGTGCGTAAATTTATCGATTATTTTAAGGCAAATAGCCTCTATATCACGGTCGAGGGCACAAAGGAATTTATCCCTAATATCAAAATAACTATCGGCGTTAGCCTGCCTCAAGATACTCCGCAGACAAACCGCCTAACCCAAGCCATGCTAGCACACCACGAAGCTAAGCAAAACGGCGAAACGGTGCAGTTTTACACCGAAAACAGCCACATCGAGCAGCAGTACTACCACAACCAAATCATGTCGCGCACTATCGAAAACGCGCTATATAACGACACCGTGATCGTCGAGTGTCAGCCTATTTGCGACGTATCTGGCGAAATGGTGCGGGTCAAATACTACGAAGTGCTTGTGCGCCTCATCGACGAAAACGGCAAGATCCGCTATCCGGGCGAGTTTTTGGACATAGCAAAGAAAATTTCGCTTTATAACGATATCACCAAAAAGGTCGTCGAGCACGTATTTAGACTCGTGGAGAAATTTACAAACACGAGCTTTTCGATGAATCTTTCCAGTAGCGATATCGCAAACGAGAGCATAAGGGATCTCATCGAGAAAAAGCTACGCGTCTGCTCAAGGCCCGAGCACGTGTATTTTGAGATATTAGAGAGCGAGGGCGTGGATGATTATAAGATCGTAAATGACTTCATCAACAAGATCCGCGCCTACGACTGCAAAATTTCGATCGATGATTTCGGTAGCGGCTACTCGAACTACTACCGTATCTTGGAGCTTGATATCGACACGATCAAGATTGACGGCTCGATCATCAAAAAGCTACCGTACGACAAAAACGCTAGGTATCTGCTGCAAACTATCATCGATTTTGCTGGAAGACAGGGCTACAACGTCGTGGCAGAGTTTGTGAGCTCAGAGGAAATCCTCGCCGAAATAAAAAAATTCGGCATCAAATACGCGCAAGGGTTTTTGCTAGGCAAACCGATGCTGCCGGATAACATAAAAGAGTAAATTTGCGTGCAGCGACTATACTGCGCTAAATTTGACGGTGGCGTGCGTATGGGAGAATAAGTTTGACCAGAACGGATTTAGTCTTAGTTTGCGTACTAGCCTTTTTGTTTTATGCCAAAAGCGCAGGGATGGGCTGGTTTGCGACTATCGCGATATGTTTTTGGATTATAGGCTACTTTGCAAATGATATTTTTTAGGGATTTTTTAAATTTGCTTTTTAGCATTAAATTTAACGCGGCTTGCGTCCGCCTGTTAAATTTAGCTCATCTTAGTCAAATTTGTCCGCTCAAATTTGACTACTCCTGCATCCAAACCGCCAAAAATCCAAGTAAAACGATAGCGAAAAATAAACCCGCCTGAAAATAGAAATTATTTTTTCAATTTTCGTTTATCAGAGAGCAAAGCTCGGAGATAAAGATGTATAGCTCGCTCACGCATATCCTTTGGCCTCAAATTTTACGTCAAATTTGCCGCCCTCGCCGAGTCAAATTTGAGCGAGGCGACGAAAAGCTGCTCAAATTTAGCTTGGATTATAAATTTGAGCTTGGCTCGTCTTTAAATTTTCTTCTAACAAAAACGGCGCAAACCGCAAACGAAATCGCCGTCAAAGCGTAAAATATATAGCTAAAAATAGGATTTGCGCGCGTTTCGCCATCTTTTAGCTTTTTAACCGAAACGGCGTTTCTAAACATATCTAGCACCGCTATACGCCAGCCGTAGTATTTGATCTGCGCCCTGCCTTCGCCCACTAGACTTTGCGCGGCGGCTTGGACGTCGGCGGAGTCAAATTTAAAATAAAGCGGTAAGCCCCAGCCCGTGTCTTCGTTTCGATACGGCATCACCTTCGTGCCGTTAATCTCGCGCGTGTAGATAAAATACGTATTTCGCGTCAAATCATCAGATTGATTTCGGTTGTCCGAAAAATCGTCTTTATCCATGCGCCTAACCTCGCCGCCCGTGATGATCGCCTCATCGTAGTGCGGAAAAGCGTAGTTTATCGCCGCAAACGCCAAGACGTGCAGGGCAAACAAGAAGCCAAAGATAAAATTTCGGAGATATTTTTTAAATTTTTGCATTTTCGTCCTTTGGGACGAATTTTACAAGATAGAAGTTTATAATAAGCTAAGCCCCTAAAATAGGGGCTTATAGGGGTTAGGCTTTGGCCTTGCAGCCGCAGCTTCCCGCGATAAATTTAAGAATCTGGATAAAGAAGCAAATGCCGCCGATGATGAAGATCGTATCGCCGATCATCCTTAGCCAGCGTAAATTTTGCAAGTGATCCATCTGTAAAAACTCTGCACTTCTAGCGTACCACATGCCCACGTCTATCGCGGCGACGGCTTGATAAAGACCGATCGGAAGCAGCGACGCTAAAATCATTAGCATTAGACCCGCATTTAGCGACCAAAAGCCAACCTTCATCAGCTTGTCGTTAAATTCTTGCCCTTTGAAAAGGTAAAGCGCCACGAGCCAAACAAAGCCCAAAGCCAAAAATCCGTAAACGCCAAACAGCGCCGCGTGTCCGTGCACCGAGGTGGTGTTTAGACCCTGGATGTAGAACAAAAATAGTGGCGGGTTGATAAGGAAGCCAAACACGCCCGCACCCAGCATATTCCAAAACGCCACTGCGATAAAGCAGTAAAGCGGCCATTTGAGATTTTTCGCCCAGCTTTGCGCAAACTGAAGCGAATACTGATGGAAGGCCTCTGCTCCAAGAAGCACCAAAGGCACGACCTCAAGCGCAGAAAAGCTAGCACCCACCGCCATGATCGGAGTGGTAGTTCCCGCAAAATAAAGGTGATGGAAGGTGCCAGGGATACCGCCCATTAAGAATAAACTAGCGCTTGCCAAGGTTGAGTAAGTCGCAAATTTTTTACCCACTAGACCCAAAGAGGCAAACACGAACGCAAGCGAAGCAGTCGCAAACACCTCGAAAAAGCCCTCGACCCAAAGGTGAACGACCCACCAGCGCCAGTATTCCATCACCGGTAGCGGGCTTCTTTGACCGTAAAATAGCCCCGCGCCGTAGAAAAGTCCCACCGCGATAGCAGAAGCCGTAAAGATAGCTAGTAGGTTTTTATCCCCGTCAGCCTTAAATCCGCCGACGAATCCGCGAAGCACGAGCGCCATCCAGATAACAAGACCCACAAACAAAATAAGCTGCCAAACCCTGCCAAGCTCGATATACTCGTATCCTTGGTGACCGAGCCAAAAGCTAGTAGACGTTTCCATCTTGCCCGCTATCGCCATGTACTCGCCGATAAAGCTACCCACGACTAGGAAAAGTAGCGCGTAAAATAGCAAATCCACGCCTAGTTTTTGAAATTTAGGATCCTTACCGCCGTTAATGATAGGCGCTAGGAAAAGTCCGGCCGCCAAAAAGCCCGTAGCGATCCAGAAAATGCTCGCTTGGATATGCCAAGTGCGCGCCAAAGAGTACGGGATATGCTCGGATAAATTTATACCGTAAAACTCCTGTCCCTCGAC
>JBHRQF010000021.1:0-10849 GCA_042645325.1 Campylobacter sp.
GCTGGTTATGGCAGGCGGCGTATTTAGCCTACTTGCCGGCGGTAGCTCGTCAAAAGAGTACGCCGAGCTAGAGTGGCCGCTAGATATCGGCGTGGTCGTGCTTTGGGTGCTTTGGGGCGTTAGTATATTCGGTCTTATCGGTATCCGCCGCGAGAGAACGCTTTATATCTCGGTTTGGTATTTTATCGCGACGTTTTTAGGTATCGCGATGCTTTATTTGTTTAACAACATGGCCGTGCCGACTAGGCTGGTTTCGGGATACGGCAACTGGTGGCACTCGGTCTCGATGTATGCGGGCGCAAATGATGCGCTAGTGCAGTGGTGGTACGGGCATAATGCCGTGGCGTTTGTATTTACCGTGCCGATAATCGCTCAAATTTACTATTTCCTCCCTAAAGAGAGCGGTCAGCCGATATTTTCCTACAAGCTTTCGATTTTCTCGTTTTGGAGCCTCATGTTCCTTTATCTTTGGGCGGGCGGACACCATCTGATCTACTCTGCGGTGCCTGATTGGATGCAGACGATGGGTTCTGTGTTTTCGGTGGTTTTGATACTGCCGTCTTGGGGTTCAGCTATAAATATGCTTCTAACGATGCGCGGCGAGTGGCAGCAGCTTAGAGAAAATCCTCTTATCAAATTTATGATTTTAGGCTCGACATTTTATATGTTTTCTACTCTTGAAGGGCCGATTTTAGCGATCAAGTCCGTAAACGCCCTCGCGCACTTTACCGACTGGGTGCCGGGCCACGTGCACGACGGTACGCTAGGCTGGGTCGGCTTTATGACGATGGCGGCGCTTTATCACATGACGCCTCGCGTGTTTAAACGCGAAATTTACTCAAAATCCTTGATGGAAACCCAGTTTTGGATACAGACTATCGGCATAGTGCTTTACTTTTCGTCGATGTGGATCGCGGGCATCACTCAGGGTATGATGTGGCGCGCTACCGACGAATACGGAAATTTAGCCTACTCGTTTATCGATACGGTGATAAACATAGTGCCGTACTACTGGATCAGAGCCGTGGGCGGACTGCTATATCTGCTTGGATTTTTTATCTTTGTTTATAATATCTACAAGAGTTTTGGCGCCAAAGCGCTCGTAAAAGAGCCGCTAAGCGCGAGTCCTGCGGGCGTAAAGGAGGTTGCTAATGTTTAGTTGGTTAGAGAAAAATCCCTTCTTTTTCGCGGTTATGGTTTTTATATTTATCGCCTATGCGGGCGTGATCGAGATCTTGCCTGATTTTGCCAACAGGGCTAGGCCGCTTGAGGGCACCAAGCCGCCCACGGTTTTACAGCTTGCGGGCAAACACGTATATATGAAAGATAGCTGTAACGCCTGCCATACGCAGCAAATTCGCCCTTTTAAGGCCGAGACCGATAGATACGGCATGTATTCGCTTAGCGGCGAGTATGCGTTTGACCGCCCGCATCTTTGGGGTTCAAAGAGGACCGGCCCCGACCTTTGGCGCGTGGGTAACTACCGCACCACCGACTGGCACGAAAATCACATGAAAGAGCCGACCTCTGTGGTGCCGGGCTCTATAATGCCCGCCTACAAGCATCACTTTAGTAACAACGCCGACATCGAGACGGCATACGGCGAAGCGGTAACGACGAAAAAGGTATTTGGCGTACCGTACGACGTAGAGGGCATGCCAAAACTCGGCACCTACGAGGAAGCGCAAACAGCCGCCAAAGAAGAAGCCGCCGCTATAGTTGAAGAGATAAAGGATGAAGAGGTCAAAAAGGCCTTTGAGCGCGGAGAGATCCGCGAGATAGTGGCGCTCATCGCCTATCTAAATAGCTTAAAATAGGCGAATTTATGGATGCGCAAACTCTAAGAGAGCTCCAAGGATACGGAGCTTTTATCTTTCTAGCCGTGTGCGCCGCGCTTCTTTACGGATACTATTTTCATCTATATAGATCCGAAAAAAGCGGCAAGCGAAACTACGAAAGATACTCCGATCTTGCCCTAAAAGACGGCATCGACGAGGAAATTTTAGAGTCTGCCTCTATAGAGCAAAACGCTAAAAAGGAAAAATAATGCAATGGTTTAATTTAGAAGATAACGTAAATTTACTGGGGCTTATCGGAGCTATTGCTATCGTTTTGGCCACGGTTTTCGTCGTAAGCCGCTTGGTCGGGCAGATGAAGGTAGCAAAACCGGATGCCGAGCTTAGCGAGCATAGCTGGGACGGCATAGGCGAGTACAAAAATCCCGTACCGCTGGGCTGGGCGATAGTTTATGCGATATGCATCGTCTGGGCCTTGTGGTATATGATCGCCGGCTATCCGGTAAACTCCTACTCGCAAATCGGCGAATACAACGAAGAAGTCGCCGCCGCAAACGCTAAATTTGAAAAGAGTTTCGCAAATCCAGACGCCAAGACGCTTCACGCGATGGGCGAGAGCGTGTTTTTGGTGCAGTGTTCCTCCTGCCACGGCATAACCGGCGACGGTATAAACGGCAAGGCCGCAGACCTTTCCAAATGGGGTAGCGAAGAGGGAATATACGATACGATAATAAACGGCTCAAAAGGCCTTGAGTACCCGATGGGCGAGATGCCTGCCGGTATGGCTGACGAGGAGGGCGCAAAGGCGATCGCAGCCTACATCGCTAAGGAAATTTCGGGTATAAAAAAGACTAAAAACGAAAATTTGGTAGAAACGGGCAAGGAGCTTTTTGCGACCTGCGCGGCGTGCCACGGTGAGGACGGCAAAGGCATGGAGGGTAACTCTCCCGATCTATCTAAATACGGCACGGCGTCCTTTGTCGAGGACGTGTTGCAGCGCGGTAAAAAGGGTGCTATCGGTACGATGCCTAAATTTAGCGACGGCAGGCTAAACGCCTTGCAGCAAAAAGCCGTCGGCGAGTACGTCATCTCGCTTTCTAAAGGAGAATAAATGGAAAACACGAATCGAAACGTTTTCGGTCTACACGGAGTGACCGGGCTGCTCATCGCGACCGGACTGCTGCTAGCGATCCTGGCGGCGCTCACGTACTACGCGATCAAGCTGCAGCAAGAAGTCGCGCAAAAGCCTTACTCGCTAAACGCCTCCGAGCTAAAGATGAAAAGCGCGGATAACGCCAAACAAGTGCGCGTAAAGGAGTAAATATGCAAGCGATTTTGGAGAAATTTATCGTCGCGGGACTCATTGCGGCGGCGGCATTTACGGCGTGGGCGGTGCTAACGCCAAATCACCTTTTTGTGGGATGAAATTTGATAAATCAAGAGGCGCAAACTCGGCCGCCTCTTTTCAAATTTTACGCCTAAATCTATCGGCGCACCTTGCTTGTTGCGCGAAAAAGCGCGACTAGGCCGATGAAGTTTATAAATTCTACTCGCTCAAATTTAACTATCTTTTGCCGCTTCCTCGCGTTCAAATTTACAAATTTGCCGCGCGCCTTTTTTATCTTTTTGGTTTTTCTTTTTTGCAGCGCGGCGACTTTGCAGGGTTCAAATTTGCCTCGCGAGATAGTCTTGGTAAATCAAAACATCTTAAGCCCCGCCGTGAGCGATAAAATCGCGGTTTTAGGCGAGGAGCTAGCAAGTAAAAGCGGTGTGTTTGCAGGGGTCGCGGTTTACGAGAGCCTAGGGGGCAAAACGCTAAAAGAAGCGGCCGCGCAGCTAAATTTGACCCCGCCTTACGCGCTTTTGATACTTGCTAAAGCCGAGCATAAGGTGGAAATTTTCGCCGACCCCCAGACGCTTAAGCTTTTTGATAAAGAGAAAATTTTAAGCCCGTATCCAAGCTCCGGCTCTATTTTGCCGATTTTAGCGTCCAAAAACGGCAAAGATATCTTTAACGCCGCCGTTTTAAACGGCTATTCGGATCTTGCCGAACAGATCGCCGCGAGCAAGGGCGTGAGCTTGCAAAACGCTATCGGCAACCAAAACCGCCGCACGCTTGATGCGTTTAGGATTTTTATCTACGGCTCTATCGCTCTGGTTGTTTTCGCGGCCGCGATTAGAAAATTTAGGAGGAAAAATGGCTAAAAACTACTGGCCTCACGCTATCATTATCTCGCTCGTTTTGATAATAATCTCCTGCGTGGCGACCATAGTCGTAGCCGTGAAAAACCCCGTGGAGATGGACGAGTTTTACTTTGAGCGCTACCAAAACGTCGATGAAAATATAAACGAGATCGAGGCTAGTCAGCGCAGATTTGACGCCAGATACGCTCTTAAATTTGAGCCCGAATTTGACGGGCTAAACGGGTATTTTAAGATTGCCGTCGAGCCCAAAAATGGCTCGCAAACTCCAAATTTCACTCACGAGATTTTACTAACCAGACCCGCGACGAACGAGCAAAATCAAAATTTAGACGCCAAATTTGACGGGCAAATTTTAAAAACCGCGCCCGTGACGCTCCCAAAAAAAGGCAGATGGCAAATTTTGCTAAAAATCTCCGACGCAAACGATACGGGTTTTTATAAATTTAACTTCGAAGCGCGCTAGTTTTCTTTGATTTTCAGCCGCTCTGGGCTATCATTTCGCCAAAAAACAAAGAGCTTCTATGCAAAATTTAGACAAACTTTACATCTTTACCAACTCGCGAAAGATTCGCGAATTTAACGCGAAATTTCAAAACGAACTCGTGCCAAAAGCCATGACGATAGCGCAGTTTGAGCAAAAGGCCGTGCTGGTGCCTGGGCGCTTTGAGGCGGACGAGGCGTACGCGCTGGTGCTGATGCAGCGAGCCTGCGCGAGCGTGAGAGAGGCCTCCGAGCGGTTGCATATCCCGTCCGAGTTTTTTGCGTTTTTGAAAAACAACGACTACCTTTTTAGCTTTTTTAAGGAGCTTGCTATCAGCAAAAAAAGCGTGGCGGATCTAAAATTTAGCGATATTTACGCCGATTACGAGGAACATTTGGGCATCCTCGAGGCGGTGCTTGCGCGATATAAGGAGCTGCTCGCGGCCGAAAATCTATACGACGGTATCGCGCTGCCTGAGATTTATGAGCTAAACGGCGGGTTTGTGAGGGAATTTCGCGAGATTTATCTTGAGGTGGACGGCTTTTTAAGCGAATTTGAGTGGGAGCTGTTTAGCGAGATCGCCAAGCTAACGACGCTAAAAATCATCTTTCAAACCAGTAAATTTAACAAAAAACTGATCCTAAAACTAGCCGAAATTTCTGGCATTGAGGCGAGCGAGTTTAGCCTATACTGCGAATTTGAGCTAAATTTAAGCACGCACGAGCTAAAAAAAACGGGCGTCTTGCGCAAAAATCCGCTCGTTTTAAAAAGAAGCTTTAGCGCCAGAAGCCTGCAGGCTGCCTACGCGATGGCAAAGGCTAGCGAGTTCGTGGCTGATGGCATCAAGCCCGAAAATATCGCCGTTATCTTGCCTGACGAGAGTTTTGCCGAGATCTTGCGCCTGCACGACCGCGGCAAGATGTTTAACTTCGCGATGGGCGAGAGCTTCACGCGCACGCGGTTTTTTCAAATTTTAAAGTGCATAGTAACCGCGATAAACGACAAAATCCGCGTAAATTTGAGCGAGGATAACTACGCGAATTTTAACGAATTCGAGTTTAATCTGCATGAATTTGGCGCCAGCGGCGAGCTGTTTGCGAAATTTAAAAACGGCTTTGAGGCGCCTTGCTCGTTTGAGGATTTTAGAGCGCTTATGGAGGAGATTTTGGCGCTTGAGGGCGACCACGCCGCAGCGCAAAAAGCGCGAGAGGAGCTATTTTACGCTCAGAGTTTGGCGCGGTATTTTAGCTTTACGCTACGTCAAATTTGCGAGATATTTTTGATAAAGCTAGCTAGGCTTAGGCTTGATCACGTAGGCGGCGGTAAGATCGGCGTGATGGGCGTTTTGGAGAGTCGCGGACTAAAATTTGAGGGCGTCATAGTGCTTGATTTTAACGATGACTTGGTGCCAAAGCGCAGCGTAAACGAGATGTTTTTGAGCTCGCGCGTGCGCCAAAAAGCGGGTCTCATCGGCTACGTGGACCGCGAAAATTTGCAGAGATTTTACTACGAGAGCCTAATTAGCGGCGCGAAAAAAGCGGCGATATGCTACGCGGCAAACGAGGAGAAAATCGCGTCGAGATTTCTGGGCGAATTTAACGCCGTGGAGGACGCGAGATTTAGCGACGAGAGCTATGCGGCGCTGTTTAACGGCGAATTTGACGCGGATGCCGATTTTGCGGAGGAGCATAAATTTGAGGCCGAGATGAACCCGCATCTTGATGAAAAGAACGAGGCTAAGTCGGGACAAGCAAAAACCGCCAAAGAGCGGAGTTTGTTTGAATTTGACGAAGCAGGGGACGAGCTAAATTCTGGCGTAAATTCTGCCGACAAATTTGACGAAAACGCCGCGCAAAACGAAACGCCGAGCGAGAACCCGCGAGCGCTAAATTTTATAAAATTTACGCGAAAAGCACCTGCAAAACCTAAAATTTTCGAGCAAGATATCATCGTCAAGCACGATTTTTTCGCTATCCCGCTCTCTTTTAGCAGGCTAAACACCTATTTGCAGTGCCCGCGGCGGTATTATTACAGATACATTTTGAACATAAAGCCGCCCGTGATGCCGCAAACCGCGTCCGCGGCGGACTTCGGTAACTCGCTGCACAGGGCGCTTTTTGAGTATTACTCTAAATTTGAGAGGTTTGACCTCGCTAAATTTGAAACGGTGCTAAGAGAGCTAAACACTCCGCCGTTAGAGCGCGAGATAACGATGATAAAGATGGAAAAATTTAAGGCCGTAGAGGACGCGAGATATGAGGTGGGATGGCGCGTGCATGGGCTTGAAAAAGGGCTTGATAGCGTGTTTGCAGGCGTGCGAATAACCGGCAAAATCGACCGCATAGACGTGTGCGGCGGCGAGCTAGCGGTGATTGATTATAAAAGCGGAAAATTTGACGCCAAATCCTTGCAGTTGCCCTTTTACGAGGCGCTCGTGGGTAGGCCTTGCGAGGGGTACTTTTACGATCTAAAAGATAATATGAACTTGGTGGCGGGCGAGGCTAGCACGGGCGCGCTGGGCGAGGCGATCGAGCAGCTAAAATCGATCAACAACACGCCGATAAATTTTGGGGAGGCGAAGGGCGCGATGAGCGAATACGAAGACTATAAAATTTTAGTGAAAGGCGAGCTATGAAGCCGTTTTTGGCCCTCGAGGCGAGTGCTGGCAGCGGCAAGACCTTTGCGCTTAGCGTGCGTTTTATCGCGATTTTGCTATCAGGCGCCGACGCGCGCGAGATCACGGCGCTAACCTTTACCAAAAAGGCCGCCAACGAGATGAAAGAGCGCATCGTGCAGACCTTTTTACGGCTCGAGGAAAAGAGCGCAGAGCTAGCCGAGCTGGAGCAAATTTTGGGCGTGGGCAGGGATGAAATTTTAGCTATGCGCGACGCGCGGGCGACTCATTTTTTAGAAAGCGATCTAAAAATCGGCACTTTTGACTCGTTTTTCGTCGGCATCTTGCGCAGCTTTTGCCTAAATTTGGGGCTGAGCGCGGATTTTGAAGTGAGCGAAAATTTAAACGAGCTGCAGCGAGGCGAGTTCGTCGCGAGGGTGAGCAAAGATACGGGGCTGCTAAAGGCGCTTGCAAATTTGATAGCGACGGCCGAGCGCAGCCAGGGTAGTTTTTTTGAGAGTTTGGAGATGTTTTACGAAAATTTCGGCGAGCTAAAAAGCAGCGAAAATGCGGCGTTTCCAAACGAAAGCGGCGTTGCAGAAGCGCTAAAAAATATGCGTGAGTACGTCCTAGCTAGAGGCGGCGACAAAGACGCGCAAAGCGCCGTAAAAGAGGGCAGTCCTGGCGAAATTTTAGCTCGCTCTTTTATGTCGCGCGCGAGCCTTGATTATCGTACGTTTTCTAAAATTTATACGCCGGAGCTTGACGGGATGTTTTTTGAGTTAAAAGCTCGGCTAAAGCGATATTTCGACGCGCTGGAGGAGTATAAAATCGCCGAGCTTACTAGATTTTTAAAAATCTATAAAGAGTGCAAAATCTCGCTAAACAAAAGGCTAAATTCGCTTGCCTTTAGCGACGTGACGCGCCTAGTTTACGAGCTTTTAAGGGGCGGCGAAACGGACGCGCAGATGCTTTATTTTAGACTCGACGGGCGCATAAATCACCTGCTTATAGACGAATTTCAAGACACCAACGTAGCGCAGTACGAGATCATGCGTCCGCTCATCGAAGAAATCGTCGCCGGATACGGACAAAACGGGCTTGGCAGCTTTTTTTACGTCGGCGACGTAAAGCAGAGTATTTATCGTTTCCGCGGCGGCAAAAAGGAGCTTTTCGGCAAGCTGATGCGCGATTTTCCTCAGATCAAAGCTCAAAATTTGGAGGTAAATTACCGTAGTAAAAAGGCGTTGGTTAGATTTACGAACGCCGTATTTGCGGGCAAGATCGAAAATTTTAAACCGCAAAGAACGCCCGAAAAAGAGGGCGAGCGGGTAAATTTGGTAGGCGAGATGCCGTATTTTGAGGCACAGGAGGACGATCTTGGCTTCGTGCGGGTAAGCAGCGGCGATGACGTGGCGGTAGAGGCGGCGCAGCAGGTTAAATTTCTGCTTGAAAAAGGGGTCTGCGAGGACGATATCACCGTGCTTTGCTGGAAAAACGACGATATAAATAAAATCTCAAATTTGCTGAGCGAGGCGGGCGTAAAAAGCGTGAGCGAGGGCGTGATGTCGCTACTAGCGAGCAAAAACGCGCGCGCAGTAGCGGAATATGCTAAATTTTGCCTATTTGACGAGCGAATTTACAAGCTAAATACCGAAGCGATCCTGGACGTAAACGCCGTAAAACTGAGCGTAAATCCGCAAAAATCGGCGCTTGAGAGCTTACACTATCTAGCAGGCAGGCTCGGCGTAGATATGAGCGACACGGACGTTTTGCGGTTGCTTGAGTTGGCGCAACCGTATTCAAATTTGACCGAGTTTGTCTATAATCTTGATAGATTTGAAGCCAAAGCGAGCGCAAAAAGCGGCGAAGGCGTGAAAATAATGACCGTACACAAGTCAAAGGGGCTGGAGTTTGAAAACGTGATCGTATGCGATAAAATGGGCGCCGGACGGCACGACGGGTCAAATTTCATCGCTGAGTACGACGCGAGTACGGGCTCCTGGCAGGTGCGACACAACGTCAAAAAACAGTGCATCGACGAGGATTTTGCAAGGCTAAAAGAAAAGGCAGCGCGGCTCGAGCGCGAAGAGGATATGAACAAGCTCTACGTCGCGCTAACGCGGGCTATCAGCGGGCTAATCATCGTAAAAAAAACGGGTGCAAACGGCAGAAATCCGAGCTTTTTTGGAGCGTATGAGAGTAGCGGCGAGGTTATAGAGTATCTTGATTTGGTTGATTTTAGCTTCGGCGAGCCTACGCCTAGCAAGGCGCGAAATTTGAGTGTAGCGGGCAAATTTGAGCCTATTAAACTAGCTCAAATTTCAAAGCAAACCGTAGACGAAACGCCCAAAATCGAGGGTAAAAATCAAAAGGCGATTTATTTTGGTTTAGCGCTGCACTATCTGCTAGAAATGGCGGAAAAATTTGACGAGGACTCGCTAAAAACGGCGCAAATTTCGATGCGAAACGCGTTTCATAAATTTTTAGACGAGGGCGAGCTGGATGAAATTTACGCGCGTGGGTTAAAATTGATAAACGAGCCTAAATTTAAGCAAATGACGCAGGAAAAGAGGACATTTAAAGAGCAGCCTTTGCGATATGAGGGTGCTTTAAAACAGCTTGACTTGCTCTGCGTTGGCGAAACCGAAATCTGCGTGATCGACTATAAAACTAGCGATAAAAATATAGATGAAAATATCGAGCAAGTGGCGGAATACAAAAAAATACTGGCTCAAATTTATCCGAATTTGAGCGTGAGGGCGGCAATATTTTACGCTTTGCGGGATGAAATTCGAAGCGTTGATATTTAAATATAGCTTAAATTAAGCTATTTGTAAGGTGCATTTGAATACAATCACGACTTAAAATTATCTAAAGGGTAAGAAAATGACGAAAATAACAAAACCAAACGAAGTGGAGCGCGAGTGGATCGTGCTTGACGCGGCAGGCAAGCGTTTTGGTAGATTGCTAACCGAGGTAGCTACGCTGCTTCGCGGTAAGCATAAACCAAATTTCACTCCGAATGTCGATTGCGGCGATTACGTTATCATAATCAACGCTTCTAAGGCCGAATTTACAGGCAATAATAAAGCCGAGCAAAAGCTTTATCACCGCCATTCTGGATATTTCGGTAGCACTAAAAGCGAGAAATTCGGCGAGCTTTTGGCTGACAAACCTGAAAAACTGTTCAAGCTAGCCGTTCGCGGAATGCTTCCAAAAACAAAACTCGGCAGAGAGATGATAAAAAAACTAAAAGTTTACGCCGGCAGCGAGCACCCGCACACGGCTCAAATAGCTAAAAAAGAAGGAAAATAATCATGGCGAAAGTTTATGCAACCGGTAAAAGAAAAACTGCCGTAGCAAAAGTCTGGCTAAAACCGGGCAGCGGCAAAATTTTAATAAACGGACTTGATCTAAACACTTGGCTCGGCGGACACGAGGCTATCAAGTTAAAAGTAGTTCAACCTCTACTTTTAACAAAACAAGAGAGCTCTGTAGACGTAACTGCAACGACTCTAGGCGGCGGATACTCTGCTCAGGCTGAGGCGCTAAGACACGGCATATCAAGAGCATTGGCTCTATTTGACGCCGACTTTAGAGCGACTCTAAAACCAAAAGGTCTACTAACCCGCGACTCACGCGTCGTCGAGCGTAAGAAATTCGGTAGAAGAAAAGCCAGAAGAAGTCCGCAGTTCTCTAAACGCTAATAGTTTTGAGAGCGGTGCGAATTTAAGGTGCATTGATATTTAT